>CAZTYG010000007.1:17670-18990 GCA_964617445.1 uncultured Blastochloridaceae bacterium | reverse complement strand
CTTCGTTGAGTTTTTGGATGAGTGGGGGCAGGCTCATGGAGGATCAGATTTTTTTAAGGGCTTCGCGGACGAGGGTGGCGACGTCGTCGTGGGTGCCGGCGGATTCGATGGCTTTGAGGGCTTCGGCTTGTTTGTAGCCGAGGCTCATGAGGGCGAGCAGGGCGTCTTGGGCGGTGCGGGCCAGGGAGGGGACGGCACCACCGGGCCCGGCAGGAGCGGTCCAGCCTTCGGTGACGCCCATTTTGTCTTTGAGTTCGAGGACGATGCGTTCGGCGGTTTTTTTGCCGAGGCCTTTGATTTTGGAAAGAAAGGCGGTGTCGCGGGCGGCGACGGCGGCGCGGAATTGGTCGGGGTCGCAGCCGTTGAGGACGGCGAGGGCGAGTTTGGGGCCGATGCCGGAGACGTGGCTGATGAGGAGGATGAAGAGGTCTTTTTCGGGGCGGGTGAAGAAGCCGTAGAGGGAGTGGTCGGTTTCTTTGATGCTGAGGTGGGTGTGGAGGCGGGCGGAGGCGGGCGGCAGGGGAAGTTTTTCGTAGGTGGAGAGGGGGACGGCGACTTCGTAGCCGACGCCGTGGACGTTGAGGACCACGCGTCCGGGGAAGGACTCGATCAATTCACCCTCCAAGAATGCGATCATCGCCGGGCAGCGTAAACGGCGGCGGGGGGTTTGTCACATGGGAAAGATCAGGTGGTGAGGCGTTGTGGGCGGGATCGCCCTCCATATCTACACCCCATCAAGCAAGGGTGATTGTTTTTGCCTGATGGGTCGGGAGGAATTAGGTTGGCGGGTATGACCAATGGGAACGTGGAGTTGACGGCTGACTGGACGATGAGCCGAGTGGAGGCGGAGTATCCGGGGGCGCGGCGGGCGTTGTTTCGCGCGTATCATATCGGCGGATGCAGTTCGTGCGGGTTTCAGGCGGAGGAAACGCTGGGGGAGGTGTGCGGTCGGCAGGACCCGGTGGTGGAGGCGGGGGCGGCGGTGCGGACGATTCTGGAGGGGCATGAGTTCGAGAAGATGTTGTGGATCGGGCCGGAGGAGTTGAAGGCGCGGTTGGATGGGGGCGAGCCGGTGATGTTGGTGGATATCCGGTCGCGGCAGGAGCATGAGGCGGTGGCGTTGCCGGGGTCGGCACTGCTGACTCCGGAGATTAGCCAACTGCTGTGCGCGGACGGCGGGGGTCCGGTGGTGTTGATCGATCACAAGGGTGTGCGGGTGTTGGACGCGGTCTCGTATTTTATCGGCCACGGCAAAAAGGACATCGTGGGCCTGCGCGGGGGCATTGACGGTTGGGCGGAGCAGGTGGACCCGGCGATGCC
>CAZTYG010000007.1:15177-17660 GCA_964617445.1 uncultured Blastochloridaceae bacterium | reverse complement strand
AGTTGGAGTAGTGGAAGTCGGGGAGGCGGATGCGGGGGGTTGGTCCATGAGATTGACGACTTTCGGGCCGGGTCTAGCTTCAGGGCATGTTGCAGGTGTTGCGCATCCGTGAGCTGGCTTTGATCGACGAGCTGACCTGGGAGCTTCATGCCGGGCTCAATATCCTGTCCGGAGAAACCGGTGCGGGGAAATCCATCTTGATCGACGCACTGCAATTGTTGCTGGGCGAGCGGGCGGACCGTTCGTTGATTCGTGACGGTGCGGAGGAGTGCGTGGTGGAGGCGATGTTCGATGACGGCGAGCGACTGGCGGAGTTGTTGCGGGAGCACGGAATGGAGGCGGAGGGGGGGGAGTTGGTTTTGAAACGCATCATCACCGCCAAGGGTGCGAACCGTCAGTTCATCAATGGCAGCCCGGCGCCATTGCAGGTGTTAAAAAAAATCGGCGATGTGTTGGTGGATTTTCACGGCCCCTACGATCACCAGTCGCTTCTGCAGGCCTCGCAACAGCTCGCGGCGCTTGACGCATACGGCAAGGTGCGGGCGGAGCTGGGGGCATACACGGCGGCGCACAGTGCTCTGACCGCGCTTGAGCAGGAGAGGGAGGAATTGCAACGGTCCGCCGAGGGCGATGTGGGAACGCGCCTGGAGTTGTTGGATCATCAGATCGGGGAAATCGAAGCGGCCCAGGTCCGGCCCGGCGAGGAGGAGCGGCTGGAGGCTGATTATCACGCGGGCACCCATGCCAAACGGATTGTGGAAATCGCCGGGCAGATCGACGGACTGATCGGAGGCGAGGAGGCGTCGGTCTTGGACGTGCTGGCACGTTGTCAGAAGCTATTGCAGGAATGGCGGCAACTGGACCCGGGCGCGGAGGTGCTGGCGGAACAGAACGCGTCGGTGGTCGGCCAATTGCAGGACCTGCGCGGCGAGGTGGAAAACCGCGCGTCGTCCACGGAGATCGATCCCGCGCGGTTGGCGGAAATGGAGGAGCGACTCAACTTGCTGCAAAGCCTCAAACGCAAGCACGGTCCGACACTGGAAAACGTGTTGGAGAAGCTGGAGCGGCTGCGGGGGGAGCGGGAAAGCTTGGGCGGTCGGGGCGAACGGTTGGCGGCATTGGGTGTGGAAATCCGCGCAGCGGAAGCGCGGCGGAAAAAGTGCGGGCAGGAGTTGTCCAGCGCGCGCGCAGCGGCCGCGCCGAAGCTGGCGAAGGCGATCACCGCGCAGTTGCGGGAATTGGGATTCAAGCAGGCGAATTTTGAAGTGGCCCTGACGGCGGCATCCGCGCCGCGGGCGGATGGAATGGATGCGATTGAATTTGTGTTCGCGCCGAATCCCGGCGAGCCGCCGCGTCCGCTCAAGGCCATCGCCTCCAGCGGGGAGATGGCGCGGGTGATGCTGGCGGTGAAGTCGGTTCTTGCGGGGCAGGACCAGGTGCCGGTGCTGATTTTTGACGAGGTGGACGCCAACGTGGGCGGGGAGACTGCGGTGGCGGTGGGCAAGAAGTTGCGCGCTATTGCCGCCGCCCATCAGGTATTGTGCATCACCCACCTGCCGCAGGTTGCCGCGGCGGGCCATGCCCATCACATGGTGGAGAAAGATGTGAAGGCGAAGCGGACCATGACCCGACTCCGCGCGGTGGAGGGGGAGGACCGGGTGGACGAGCTGGCGAGGATGCTGGGCGGAAAGTCCGACTCGGCCCGCAAGCTGGCGCGGTCGCTTCTTACGGAGTGATTTTCCCCGTGCATCGGCGGCGGAGGTGGCTAGCTTGCAGCCCTTATGGCGTTGTTGCAACTCAAGGACATCACACTCTCTTACGGGGCGCGACCCCTACTGGACCGGGTGAATCTCACCATCGAGCCGGGGGAGCGGGTCTGTTTGCTGGGCCGCAATGGCGCGGGCAAAACCAGTTTGATGCGGGTGATCGCCGGGGATGAAACGCCCAACAGCGGCGAGATCGTAAAATCCCCCGGCCTGCGAATGGCGCGCTTGTTGCAGGAGATTCCGCAGGACATGGAGGGCACCATTCTCGAGGTGGTGGAAGCCGGGGTGGAGCCGGACGGTCACGAGGAGGACTGGGAGCGGGATGTGCGCATTGATGCGCTTTTGGAGACCATGAAACTGCCTTCGGCGGACTCTTTCGCGTCGCTTTCCGGCGGGCTCAAACGCCGGGTGCTGCTGGCCCGCGCGCTGGCGGGTGAGCCGGACCTGTTGTTGCTCGATGAGCCGACCAACCATCTGGACCTCGATTCCATCCTGTGGATGGAGCGGACTTTGTTGGAGCTCGGAGTCACCCTCTTTTTCGTGACCCACGACCGCGCATTTCTGCGCCGCTTGGCAGATCGGATCGTGGAGCTGGACCGGGGACATCTCACCAGTTGGTCCTGTGGATACGATCAATATTTGGAGCGCAAAGCCGCCTCGCTGGAGGCGGAAGAGAAGCAGTGGGCGGCCTTTGACAAAAAACTCTCGCAGGAGGAG
>CAZTYG010000007.1:0-15167 GCA_964617445.1 uncultured Blastochloridaceae bacterium | reverse complement strand
CGTGGTTGCGCCAGGGGGTCAAGGCGCGGCGGACCCGCAACGAAGGCCGGGTGCGCGCGCTCAAGGCATTGCGAGATGAGCGTTCCAAGCGCCGCGAGCGGATCGGTTCCGCCGCGATGGAAATCCAGGAGGCGTCCGGAACGGGGCGCAAGGTCATCGAGGTCAAGAATCTGACCTTTGCCTATCCGGGTGATGAGGGAACGGTGATCAACAACCTGACCACCACGATCTGGCGCGGGGACAAGATTGGCATCATCGGTCCGAACGGCTGCGGCAAGTCCACCCTGCTCAAACTCCTGCTGGGAGGACTCGAACCCGCCGAGGGTACCGTGAAACACGGCACCAACCTCCAGGTGGTATATCTCGATCAGTTGCGCGGGCAGATCGACGACGACAAAACGCTGGCGGAAAACGTCGCCGGGGTTTCGGAAACAGTCACCTTTCAGGGCAAACCACGCAACATTCACAGCTATCTCCAGGACTTTTTGTTTCCGCCATCGCAGGTGCGCATGCCGGCCCGGCGGTTGTCCGGGGGCGAGCGCAACCGGTTGTTGCTGGCGCGGCTATTTTTGCAACCGGCCAATTTTCTGGTGCTCGACGAGCCGACCAACGATCTGGACGCGGAGACACTGGAGTTGTTGGAAAGTTTGTTGGTTGGTTTCGGCGGCACGCTCTTATTGGTCTCGCACGACCGGTCGTTTCTCGACGAGGTGGCCACGAGCACGCTGGTATTCGAAGGTGGTGGCAAGATCGGGGAATATATCGGCGGTTACGAGGATTGGGTGCGCCAGCGCGACCGCAGGGTGAACATGGAAGCGGCGATAGCGGCGGACAAGTCCGGACCGGTGGACGCACCGAAGCCACGGCGGACCAAGGAGGACGCGGGAGTGGCGGGGACGGCGGAAGCCAAAAGGCTGGCACGCGAGCGGGAGGAACTACCCAAACGGATTGAGGAAATGGAAGAACGGCACGCGGAGATCGTGGGGCGGCTGGGCGACCCGGAGCTTTATCGCAACGAGCCTGATGAAGCGGCGCGTTTGCAGGAGCAGGCGGCGGTGTTGGAGGGCGAGATGGAGGCGGCTTACGCGCGCTGGGAGGAGTTGGAGGGTGGAAAAGAAACAGCCGCCGACCCGAAGGCCGACGGCTGTTAAATTGGGAGGCGAACCTCGGGGACTTATTTCTTGGCGCCGGCGACCAGAATCTGGCGGCCCATGAAGTCGGTCCGGTGGTATTGACGGGAGGCTTCCTGCGCGGTGGCCACTTCGTTCATCTCGACAAAGCCGAAGCCTTTCGAGCGTCCGTCGGGGGCGCGCACGATTTCCACGTTATTGACCGAGCCGACCTTGGAGAAGTGATCATAGAGATCGCTTTCCGAGGTGTCGTAGGAAAGGTTGCCGATGTAGAGCTTTTCAGAGCTGACTTCGGGATTTTCCTCGATGATTTTTTCCGGGCGCGGACGGGACTCGCGGCGGGATTCTTCCGAGCGGTTTTCCGTGTGTGATTCCGAGCGGGGAGCACGGCTGGGGCGATCCTCGCGGGGTTTGTAGTCGCGGCTGTGACCGTTGACGGCGGGCTTGCTTTTGCCGCCGAATAGTTTTTGGAAGAAAGCGATGATCGGATTCTTCTTTTTGGCCGGGGCGCGGGCGGGGCCGCGGTCGCGGTTTTGCGATGAGTAGTGGCTACGGTTGCCACCGCGGTTACGGCCTCCGCGACGACGGCGGGGGCGTGTGTTGTCAGTGTTCATGGGTGTGGTGGCCAAGGGCCTCCACAACCGGACGGGCGTCACGCGCGCACGGCCCGGGGCCGTGGCATCCTGTTACCGGACGTATCCGCGCCATGAGGCCTTCCCTGGAAAGGGGGGCCGGCACGCTGGTGGTCCAGTTCGGGAGATGCGCCATGCAGAAGCAAATCATACGGTTGCGGAGTCGGCTCAGTGATGTGGTTGTCTGTTTTGGCCGGTTCCCCTGGTTCCGCCGGTCCCGGAGGACGGCGCGTTCGGGGGAGTTGAGGCGTGCCCTGCACGATGCTCTCCGGCCGCTGCGTTCCTTGGCCAAACTCCTTTCAAGATGAAACTTAGGCAAATTTTCCGTTGTGGCAACAGAAATTCTCTCTGACGCAAGAAGCGATGAGGGGCGCCGAGCGTGCGGCGCGGAACTGGGATCAAGCTGCGTGAGGGCGGCTGGCGGTGACAGCGGGAGCAGGCTGGTCGATTTTTTCGCTTTTGCTCACGTTTAGCTTGCAGATGACCTCGCCAATGGTCAGGACGTCCTGATCGCGCAGCAGTCCCTGGGTCATGGCCTGGCCGTTGATGGTGATGCCATTTTTCGAGCCGAGGTCACGGACCAGCACGGCGTCTTGGTTAAGAATGAGCACGGCGTGCTTGCGGGAGACGGAGGTGTCGTTGAGGGTCAACTCGTTTTCCGGCGCCCGTCCGACCCGCGCCTGCCGGGTTCGAATGATGAACTGGAAAGGGGAAATCTCATTGCTGCGGACGTCCAGAGTCATCACGTATAGCATAACGGAATCCTCGATATTGCGTGTGGTTACCATCATTCGTTGCTGGGATTTGAGGCGGTCCAACTCACCGGAAGCTTGAACTTGGATGCCCTTGAGCATCAGGTCCTGAACCGAACCGCTCATCGTCATCTGTCGCGGGGTGCGTCCGTCATGCCAGACATAACGCGGGTTCTTCAGGGCAAGCAATTCCCATAGAGCGACCTCGCTATGCAGGGAGGGGGATTGGACGTGGGCGACCACGCCGCTCATCAAATACACAAAGGACTCGCCATCGGGGCATTCTACTTGGAACATGCCGGTTCTGCCTGTTTGTGCATGATGCTGCAGCAGCTCCGTAAAGGGGAAGATCGGATCCGCTGCTTTCAGGCTCTGTGTTTCATCTGATGGCATGATCTGACTCCATATTGCCCGGCGAGCCTTTGATATTACAAGCTTGGAGTAACCGGTAAGGCATAGATTGACTAAAAAAAGTTTTTATTGCAATCAAATATCCACAGGGAGAAAAGTTTCTACGTGTGCTTGGCTGCTGTTTTTTGTGTCTCTTCGTATCTTGCAAGCAGCCAGAGGGCGTCGGCTAGGCGGTTGAGGGTTTGAACGGCCAGGGGATTGGGTTCGATGTGGTGGTTGCGGAGCAGGAGCAGCTGGCGCTCGGCGCGCCGACATACGGTGCGGGCGACATCGAGGGCCGCCGCCGCCGGGGTTTCGCCGGGGGTGGCCCAGCCCTCGAAACGAATCGAGCGGCTTTCCATGGCAGCCACCATGTTGTCCTGTCGTTCCAACATCTCTATTGTCGCCACCGGGTAACCGGCCTTCTGGTAGCGTGCAGCGTCGGCATGATCGACCGCCAGTTCCCCCATCAAAGCGATCAAGTCCTTCTGGGTGGCCAGGAGGTGGCTGGTCACCTGGTCGTCCCCACTCAGGGCGCGGGCCATTCCCAGAGCCGCGTTGAGTTCGTCCACCGTGCCGTAGGCTTCGACCCGCGGATGGGTTTTGGGCACCCGCTTGCCGAACATCAGCGAGGTTTCCCCTCCGTCTCCGGTTTTGGTGGCGATGGACATGCGGCTAGACTAACGCGGGCCGACCGGCATGCGAATGGAAAAACTATCCGCTACGCGGGCCGAGGGGCAGATGTCGCGCAATTCACAGCCCGGACAATCCGGCTTGCGGGCGGTGCAGCGCCGTCGTCCGTGCCAGATCAACAAATGCGAGAGCAACGTCCAGTCCGCGCGCGGGAAAAGCTTCATCAACACCGGTTCGATTTTGACCGGATCGGTGAAACGAGTGAGTCCGAGCCGGCGTGAGAGGCGGGTCACATGGGTGTCCACCACGACGCCGTGGTTGATGCCGAATGCGTTGCCGAGAACGACGTTGGCCGTTTTCCGGCCCACTCCCGGCAGCACCTGAAGGTCCTCCATCGTGGCCGGGACCGCGCCGTCGTGTTGTTCCACCAGGCGGGCGGCGGCGGCCTTGATCGACCGCGCTTTGTTGCGGTAGAACCCGGTGGAATGAACCAGTCGTTCCAGCTCCTCCAGCGGGGCCGATGCCAGCGCGGGCGCGTCCGGGTAGCGGCGGAACAACTCCGGGGTGACCATGTTCACCCGAACGTCTGTGCATTGCGCGGAAAGAATGGTCGCCACCAGCAATTGGAGGGCATTTGCGTGGTTCAACTCGCAGTGGGCGTCCGGGTATGCTGCCTTGAGCCGGTTGAGAATCTCCAACGACCGTTCCTTACGCGGCAGCGGTGGGGAGAAGCGATTCATGGCGGGCAACCTGCCGTCCGGTGGGTCGGCAAGAGTCATCAGCGCAGAACCGATCGCAGCGCGTCGGGATTCTTTTCCAGAAATTCGAGCAGCCGCTCGAATTTTTCCAGCGACTCGGAACTGACATGGTGTTCGATACCCTCCACGTCGCGGGCGATGACATTGCGGTCGATGTCCAGCAGCGTGAACAACTCGGTGAGGATCACATGGCGGCGTTGGATGCGGCGGGCCACCTCCATGCCCTTGGGGGTGAGCGTCAGGCCTCGATATTTTTCATATTTCAAAAAACCCAGCCGATCCAGCCGCTGTACCATGATCGAAACACTCGGGCGCGAGAACTTCAAGGCCGCCGCGATGTCCGACACCCGCGCATATCCTTTCTCCTCGATCAACTCGTAGATGCGTTCCAGATAATCCTCGACGCTTTGGCTGACCGGTTCCGGGGTGAGTTGTTTCTTGATGGGCTTCGACATGGAACAAACATTACCGCAAATGAGGCGCTCAGAAAAACAAGAATGATCGTGCCCCCCTCCCGCATCCACAGAACAGGACCTAGGCTCTTTGTCTGTCCAGAAACGCGCCTTGCGCCCTTTTTTCACACACACTCCTGCCCCATGCCAACCGTGCGGCGGTATTCGAGGCGTGTTGCGATGATGAGGTCAAACCATGCCCGCCCGTTTAATGAACATAATAAAGTTAGTTGACACTAATAACAGCGTGTGTAGTTTCCGTTGTATGAAAAAATCCTTGTCGCAATTTTGTTGGGCCGCGTTTTGGCCGGTGCTGGTGATCGGAATGTTGTTGTTGGCGGGTTGCGGTTCGGGAGGACCGGCAACCGTGGACCGGGAGGTGCTCCGGGTGGTGGTGACGACCGGGATGATCGCGGATGTGGTGCGGGAGGTGGCGGGGGAACGGGCGGAGGTGGTGCAGCTGATGGGGGAGGGGATCGATCCACACGGGTATACGCCGACGCGGGATGATGTGGCGGCGCTGCTTGCTGCGGATGTCGTTTTTTTTAACGGCTTGTTGCTGGAGGGGAAGATGGAGGGGGCTTTTGAGAAGGTGAAGAATCGCGGAATCGGTGTCCATGCGGTGACGGGTTTGATTTCTGAGTCGATGTTCATGGTGGACGGGGAGGAGAATGAGAGGGACCCGCATGTGTGGATGGATGTGGCATTGTGGTCGGAGGCCGTGGAGGCGGTCCTACGTGTGCTGACGGAGTCGGCACCGGAGCACGCGGCGGAATTTGCGGCACGGGCGGCGGCGTATCAATGGCAGTTGGAAGCACTGCAAACGTATGCACGGGAGGTGATCGGCACGATTCCTGAGGAGCAAAGGGTGTTGGTGACAGCGCATGACGCGTTCCAGTATTTCGGACGCGCCTATGGGATCGAGGTGCGCGGCATTCAGGGATTAAGCACGGAGTCGGAGGCGGGGGTGAGGGACATCAACGAGTTGGTGGACTTTATCGTGGCGCGGAGGATTGGAGCGATTTTCGTGGAGTCGAGTGTGACAGACCGCAATGTGCGGGCGGTGATCGAGGGGGCGATGTCGCGCGGGCATGAGCTGGTGGTCGGTGGGGAGTTGTTCTCGGACGCGATGGGACCGAAGGGGACATACGAAGGGACGTATATCGGAATGATCGACCACAATGTGACGAGCGTCGCACGCGCACTGGGAGGAGTGGCCCCGGCGGGGGGGATGCAGGGAAGGTTGGAGATCATGCAGTCCGAATGATGATGCGAAGTGTGCTCAGGCGGGGCTGGATAGCCCGTGGACGGTAACGGGGTGGTCGAGGCCTCGGATGGGTTGCGTGGGGAGGGGGATGAGGTCCGCAGGGGGAGATTGGATCATGCGGCGGGAGTCGTCGGAGATGAGCAGGGGGTGGCGGGTTTCTTTGGTGAGGGATTCGAGGCGTGAGGCGAGGTTGACGACCGGGCCCATGACGGTGAATTCCTGGCGGCGCGGGGCACCGATTGAGCCGACAATGGCGGGGCCGCTGTGGATGCCGATTCCAATCTCCAGCGGGACGGCTCCTTCACCGGCCAGTTCGTGGTTGAACTCACGCACGGCGGCCAGCAGGCCGCGTCCGGCGGCGAGGGCGGCGACGGCGTGATTGCCATTGTTGTTGTCGGTGTCGGCAGCAAGGCCGAAGACGGCCATGAGGCCGTCACCAAGGAATTTGTTGACCATGCCGCCGTGTTGTTCCTCGATGACGGGGATGAGTCGGCTGAATAGGCGGTTGAGGAGGACAACGATTTCTTCCGGGGAGGTGGAGGCGCTGCGTGCGGTAAAGCCGCGGATGTCGAGGAAAAGAATGGTAACGGTTTCCAGGGTGCCGGATCGACCTTCGGCGCGGGCGAGGATGCGGCGGGCTGCTTGTTGACCGACGTGGAGACCGAAGGTGTCGCGCAGGCGTTCATTTTCGCGCAGACCGCCGGTCATTTGGTTGAATTCGGCGGCGAGGAGGCCGAATTCGTCGGCACGCGCGGCGTCCACACGAATATCGAGGTTGCCGCGGGCGACGGCGCGAAAGGCGCGGACGAGTTCGGTGAGGGGGCGGGCTACGAGGCGGTTCATCATGCCGGCGGTGCCGAGGCCGAAGCCGATGCCGACAATGCCAATGAAGAGGGCGAGCCAGCGGGGGTCGGGGAGTTCATCGGCGGGGGCGAATGCAAGGAGGAGCAGGGAGAGGATGGGGCAAACCGACGCGGAAACCATCCAGAGGACGCCCCGGGCCTTGAGGGTGAGGGGCCAGGAGCCGGGAATGAGGTCGGCGCGGGCACCGGCAAAGAGGGAGGGAAAAATCCATTTATGGGTGGCAAGTTCGACCAGGAAGAAGCTGTGGGTGACGGCGATGAGTGCGGAGACGAGGAAAGAGACGGGAAAGTGCCAGTAGAGGTGGGGATCGAGAGGGACGCCAGTGGCGGCAAGGGAGCCGAGGAAGACGGGAATGCAGAGGAGCCAACCGGTGGCGGCGAGTGCGGCACCCCACCAAGGGAGGTTGATGGCGAGGCGGCGGGCGTTTTCGAATTCTGATGTTGCGGGCGGTATTTCGTTCCGGGTAGCGGCGTGTGTGGCGCTGCGCCAGACACACAGCACCAGCCATACCCATGCCAGGGCGATGAGGGGATAGGCGGCGGCATTGTATAGCAGCACGGTGAGGTGAAAGCGTTCTTCGAGGATCGGTTCGCGTTGGAGCAGGGGACCTGTGACGGTGGCGTTGTACCAAATGTTGAAGAGGCTGCCGAGGACCTGGGGGAGGATGGGGGTGAGGATGAGAAGGAGCGCGGTGGCGCGGGTGGGGGGCGATACAGGCTGGTGATTGGCTGCCGACACACTCCAGATGTGCCACGCGCGCGGGCGGGCGACAAGCACGGCCTCTAATGGAGTTGTGCGCGGCGCGGTGGTTTGGTGGAATGCGGGAAGGATGAGAATCATGTTCGCAGGAAGCGGGGAGATCGGGGTGGAGACGTATCGCGCCTTGGCGGACTCGCGGCATGAGTTGGTGGGAGCGATCACACAGCCGGACAAGCCGGCGGGGCGCCGGATGGAACCGCGCCCCTCGCCCGTTAAACTGGCCTCGGCCGGACTTTTTCACCCGTTGTTCCAACCGGATTCGATCAACGCGCCTTCGGTGCTGGATCAGGTGCGGTATTTGGCACCGGATGTGCTGGTGGTTTTCGCCTATGGGCAGATTCTCAAGCGGGAGTTGTTGGGGATTCCGCGGTTCGGATGTTTGAATCTGCACGCGTCGTTGTTGCCACGTCACCGCGGGGCCTCATGCATCCAAGCGGCAATTCGAAGCGGCGACCGGGAGACGGGAATGACGGTCATGTGGATGGCGGAGGGTCTGGACACCGGGGACATTGTGAGACAAGTGCGTGTGGGGATCGGACGACGAGAGACGGCGGGTTCGTTGCACGACAAGCTGGCAGCAGAGGCACCGGGCTTGTTATTGAGGACGCTGGATGAGATCGAGGCGGGGAAGTCGCCACGCACAGCACAGAATGATGCACTGGCCACGTATGCGCCCCGGTTGAAGAAGTCCGATGGCTGGATCGACTGGAGTCGGCCGCAAATGGAGATCGACCGGCATATACGTGCGATGAATCCATGGCCGGCGGCTTTCAGCCGGGTGGAAGATGTCAGGCCGGAACGCAGCGTGAAAGTGTTTGGCACGATTGTTTCCCGCCGGGCACGGGGATGTCCGGGCGAGGTGTTGAGGGTGGACCGGCATGGTGTGTTGGTGGCGGCGGGCGAGGGGGGGCTGTTGCTGCGTGATCTCCAGTGGGAGGGGCGCAATCGCTTGGATGCGGCGGATTTTGCCAACGGTTCGCCGTTGAAGCCGGGGATGCGATTGGTTTGACGGACTCAGGCGGTCAGAGCCCGGAGCACTTCGCGATAGACCCGGTGACCTCGTTCGAGGTCGGCGAGCCGGATGAATTCGTCCTTGGTGTGGGCCTGTTGAATGGAGCCGGGTCCCAACGCAACTGCGGGAATGCCACGCGCACCGAAGACAGCGGCGTCACAGAACCAGGGGGCCGCGGCCAGTCCGCGGGTGAGTGGGGAGATGCGCCGGATGTGGGGGTTGTTCGGGTTGGTGTCGAGCGGATTGGATTCTTGGATGACACGCGTGCGGGCGCGGATTTTTTTTAGTAGAGGGGAGGCCGCCTTGAGGAAATCGGCGAGTTTCCATGCCGGGGTGGTGCGAATGTCGATGACGATGCGGCAGAGTTCCGGGGAGATGTTGGCTTTGGTGCCGGCGTGAAGGATGGTGGGATTGACGCTGGCAAGGCCCAGCACGGGGTGGGGGGAGCGCGGGAGCAAAGGCGGCAGATCGTGGGCGAGCCAGTCGAGGAGCGGCGCGGCGGACAGTATGGCGTTGTCGGCCGGGGTGGCAATGGAAGCATGACGGGCGCGTCCGGGCACGTCGATTTCCAGCCAGACCGCGCCTTTGTGTGCATGAATCATTTTCAGATCAGTGGGTTCGCCGATAATGGCAAAGTCGTAGTCAGGAGAGTGTTTGGCGTGGGCGTGGGCACCCAGACAGCCGGTTTCTTCGCCCATGGTGGCGACAAAGTCGATGTCCCAACCGCTTTTTCCGCCGCTCTCGTGGATATGGGATTCCAATGCGGTGAGCATGGCGGCCATGGGGCCCTTGGTGTCGCTGGCCCCGCGACCCAAAATGCGTCCGTTGCGGACCACGGGGTCGAAGGGGTCGATGCTCATACCTTCCACACTCACGGTATCCAGATGGGGTGCCAAAAGAAGTCGTTTCCGGTTTTTGCCCCGTCCCTGGAAGCGTGCCACCAGATTCGGTCGGCCGGGTAGAACGGGTTGGAGGCGGACCGCAGCGCCCCGTTTTTTGAGCCATTTTGCCAGCCATTCGGCCAGAGCCTTCTCCCCCACATGTGGTGTGCCAGGACGATCCGCAGGATTCACGCTGGGAATGGCAATCAGCGCACGTAACAGGGTAGCCGTAGGGGAAAGTTTCATGCTCATTTTCTAAATCCAAGAACATGAGCACCATACGCATGATTTATACATCGTCACGCACATTTTCCATGCAGTTTTTATGCTATTTACGTAAAAACACTCCCACATCTTGGGAGAAGAGTCTGTGTGGCATACTATAAGTAGTGTGTTTTACGTCTTGCCTGGGGACAGTCCGTGCCTTTAATAGGCGGGATGTATTTAAAGGCACTCGATCTTGTCGGCTTCAAATCCTTCGCCGACCCCACCAAAATTTCCTTCCACAAGGGCGTGACCGCCATCGTCGGACCCAATGGTTGCGGCAAAAGCAACGTGCTGGACTCGATCCGCTGGGTGTTGGGCGAACAGTCGGCAAAAGCCCTGCGCGGCGGCAACATGCAGGACGTCATTTTCTCCGGAACCGACAGCCGCCGTCCGCTGGGCATGGCCGAGGTCTCCATGACCTTTGCCGAATGCGAGGAGCAGCTGGGCACGGAATACCATGAAGTAACCATCACCCGGCGGGTGTTTCGGGATGGGCGCAGCGAATACGAAATCAACAAAACGCCCTGTCGCCTCAAGGACATCCACATGCTGTTCATGGACACCGGCATCGGGCGGTCGGCCTACTCGATCATGGAGCAGGGCAAGATCGACAAAATTCTCTCCGCCAAGCCCGATGATCGACGCGAGGTTTTCGAGGAGGCGGCCGGCATCACCCGCTTCAAGTCACAGAAAAAGGAGGCGTTGCGCAAGCTGGAGGCAACCGAGTCGAATCTGATCCGTGTGTCGGACATCATCAAGGAGGTCGGTCGCCAGATCGGCTCGCTTCAACGCCAAGCCGCCAAGGCCCGCCGTTACCAAGATGTGTTCCAGCGTCTGCGTTATTTCGACACCCGCGCCGCCCATCACCAGTTCCACCATCTTCGCGAAAAATTCGACAGCGGTTCGGCCCGCGTCAAGCAGTTGCAAATGGAGTTTGAAACCATCCAGCAGGAGCTGGACCAACGCGAGCAGGACCTTTCCGCCCAACGCGCCCGGCTGGACTCGCTGGAAGGCGAATGCCGCCGCCTTGACCAGGTCCGTGCCGCGGCTGAGTCCGCAGGCCGCGAGGCTTCCCAAACCATCGAGTTCAACCAACAACGTATCAGCGAGCTTGCTGCCCAGAAGGAAAAGAATCTCGCCGAAATCCGGACCAGCGATGAGAAGTCGGAAATTCTGCGCGGGCAGCTGACAGCAGCCGAAGGCGAGGAGGCCGCGGTCGGCACCGAACTCGAGCAGGTCAACACCGAACTGGCAGAACGTACCACCGCCCTTGAATCCGCCCGCACCGCGGTGAAGGAGGCCCGCAAGCGGCACGAGGAAACATCCCGCGCGCTTGCCGACCTCGAAAAGCAAACCACCCAAAAACAGGCCCGGCTCGATTCCCTGGAAATCCAACACAAGAGCGGGGGTGTGCGCCGTGAAAAACTCGGCGAGGAATCGCTGCGCCTCGAAGCATCTGGCAAGGAATTGGAGGAGAAGCTTTCAGCCCTGCGCCGCCAGCAATCCGAACGACAGGAAGAACTTTCGGCGTGGAAAGAAAAATTGGAGACCGTCCGGCGCGAGACCGCCGCGTTGAGCGAAGAGCGCGACCAGGCCCGCGCAAAGGCGGACCAGACGCGTCTGGAAGCCGATAAAGCCGCAAGCCAGTCAAAGCTCCTGCACGACCTCATCGCCTCACGCTCCGGTTACTCCGATTCCACCCGCAAGCTGCTGGAAGCCCACACCGGTGCGGGTGTGGAAGGCACCCTCATCGAACACCTCGATATCGAACCCGGTTACGAACGCGCCATCCAGCGCGCGCTCGGTGCGGTCTGGGAGGCCATTCTGATCGAATCGCCCGATGCCGCCGAACATCTGGCCGGGGCGCTCGGCGACGCGGGCAGCGCGGTGCTGGCCGATCTCAGTCCGGTTAACGGCATCTCGCGCGGAGTCTTTCAGCGCCTGGCAGATACCATTTTGGGCCGTACCGCCGGAGCCAAAGCATCTATCCTCGCGCCGGAACATGCCGCCGCCCGGTTTGTCACCACCCGTGGCCGTGCGGCCGAACTGGTTGATCGCCTGCTGGATTCCTATCTGGTCGCCGATGACGCCGCCGCCGCCGCCGACCTGCGTCGGCGTTTTCCGCTTTGCAACATCGTCTCGCGCCAGGGCGAGGTCTGGCTTTCCAATGGCATTCAAATTCGGGGTACAGGCACCAACCATGGCGCGGACATGGTCATCCAACACGAGCGCGACCTCAAGCAGTTGGAAAACCGTCTGCCCGGCCTGCAGGCCACGGCCGCGGCCGCCGCCACTGCTTCCACCGCCGCCCAGCACGCCCTGTTGGAAGCCGAGGAGCGTCTGGACAAAGCCCGGCAGGAGTGCCAGGAACGCGAGGGTGCCCTGACCGCCCTGTCCTACGAACTGCAGGGGTTGGAACGCCAGCAGCAGGATTGGCGCAAGCAGATGGATTCCATCCAGCGCGAGCGCGTGCAGCTCAACGAGCAGGACGCCGCCGGGATCAAAGAACAGGAAGACCTCCGCGCCGCGCTGGACCGGCTCCATCAGGCCCGTCCCGCAGCCGACGGAGCGGTGGCCAACGCCGCCGGGGCCCTCCAGGCCACCGAAGCAGCGGCTGACACCGCTGCCCACGCGGTCACCGACACCCGTGTCCGCCACGCCGCTATTGAGCAGAAGAGCAAATCCGCCGGCCAGCAGGCAGGCACCCTCCGCCGCCAATACGAAGAAACACAGACCACCGCCACCCTCCGCCGCCGGGAGATCGAGGAATACGACCGGAAATCCGCCGAGTGCGGTGAAGCCATCACCCGTTGCGAGGCTTCCATCGCGGAAAGCCGACAACAGGCACAAGCGGCGGCCGATTCCCTCGCCCAATTCACCTCCGAACGCACCGCCGCCCAAGGCAAACTCACCGATCTGGAACAACATGCCCGCGAGGGACGTAAACGGGCCGGCGAAGTCCAGAGCCAGTGCGGGCGCGAAGAAGTTCAAGTGGCCGAGCAACGCCTGCATCTCGACAACCTCGCCGACCGAATCCGCCGTGCCTACCAGATCGAACTCGCCTCTTGGGCACCACGCGCTGAAGGCGAGCCCGTGGTCCAGCCGCCGTCCCCCGCCGAGGCCTGGCTGCGTCCGCAGGACGAGCCGATCGAGGGTGCCATCGAAACAACGCTGGAGGAGGCCCCCGAAGTGGAGGCTGACTTCTCCGATGATCCGCTGCTGGCCGAACCTGTGGATTGGACTGCCGTCGAGGCGGAGGTCGCCCAGATGCGCGACCGGATCGACCGCATGGGCCCGGTCAACGTCGAGGCCATCACCGAATACGAAGAACTCGAACAACGCCACACCTTCCTTAAAAATCAGGAACATGACCTTCTGCGCGCGCGTGATCAACTCCACGAGGCCATTAAAAAAATCAACCAGACCACCCAGGTCATGTTCGCCGAAACGTTTGCAAAAATTCGCGCCAACTTTGCCGAAATGTTTGTGGAGCTTTTCGGCGGCGGCAAAGCCGAGCTGCGTCTCCAGGACGAGAATGATCCGTTGGAATGCGGCATCGAGATCGAGGCCAAACCGCCCGGCAAGCAGCTCCAGTCGATCACCCTGCTTTCCGGCGGTGAACGCACGATGACCGCCGTCGCCCTGCTATTCTCCATCTATATGGTCAAGCCCAGCCCGTTTTGCTTTCTGGACGAAATGGACGCCCCGCTCGACGAGTCCAACATCAACCGCTTCATTCGCATCCTCCAGCGATTCGTCACCCAGTCCCAATTCGTCTGTATTACCCACAACAAGCGCACCATCAGCAGCGCCGATGTGCTCTACGGTGTCACCATGGAACAGCATGGAATTTCCAAAATCGTATCGGTCAAACTCGCCCGCGACGATGAGGACCCGCTCTTCAACGGCCATGGCAAGCGCAAGGACGAAGAGGACTTCACTCCGACCATCGCCGACTCGATCCGCTCCGGACCGGTCATTAGTTCGTAGGTCGCTCTCAGCTTGTGATTCCCGCGACCCGAAATCCCCGCTGCTCCAGTAGTGTGCGGACCCGTGCCACCGGATTGCCTTGAATTTCAATGCGCCGGTCTTTGCGCGTGCCGCCGCAGCCGCAGGCTTTCTTGAGTTCCACCGCCAGAGCATCCAAATCTGCGTCTTTCCAGTCGGGCGCAAAATCGTCCACGACCAGGACTTCTTTGCCGGCGCGGGCGGAGGTCTCCCGTCGCAGAACCACCCGTCCGGACTTGGGCGGGGGCTGGGCTTCCGGCGCGCGCGCCGGTCCGTTGTCGGAACCCTCCGGAAGGCCGGTGGAGGATAGCGCCTCGAAAGGATTGGCCAGTCCTCCGACCGCTGCGGGGGCGTTCACATCGATTTTCTTTTTGCCCCCCATGAGTCGATTTCGCCCGGTTTTCAAACGGGATCAAGGCAAAAAAGAGGCGGCCCCGTGGGGCCGCCTCTCCATCAGGCGATGTAATTCCTGTTCTGATTTCTCAGAGTTCTTCCGCGACTGCGGAGAACGTTTCTTCGACGGCTTCACCAAGAATGGTCAGCACGGCGATGACAACGATCGACACCAGGGCGAGAATCAGGGCGTATTCCACCAGAGTCTGGCCGTTGGAGTTTTTGCGGAGAGCCATCAGGCGGCTCTTGGCTTGGACGTAGAGTTTGGTCATCATAGTTTTGGTTCCTTTGTTTGTTTTTTTCCTACAGGAGTGTGGAAACAGGAGCCAGAAATGCTCCAGCCCCCCGGTTTCCCAAACCACCAGCAAAGTGAACAATTCCGCATGCGAATACAGGTCGCATGTTTTGCTCACTTTTCTGGTGGTGATCACTCATGGAGAGAAATGATTTCACGAATTGTATTGCAGCGATAGCCATGCCAAGTTTGGGATGGATACGATAAACTGCTGATATGCATCGATTTAACGATATAACAAATAAAGCACGCATGGAAATATCGGGGAAAAAAATACACGGTAGGCATATATTTCTATTTTGCGCGGTAGCGATTAGGTGCTGAAACTTCCATTTCATGGGTGCGGGGGTCTGCTTGTGATTAAACGTCTTCGACTGCTTCGCCGATTTCCGAGAAAACCTCGTCCACGGAATCAAACAGGAACGTAAGTGCCGCCGTGGCGGTCAGCGCGACCAAAGCTAAGATCAGGGCATATTCCACCAAAGTTTGACCTTGTTGCCGACGAATCCGTTTGGCGAGTTGGAGTTTGCTAAATACGCATAGTTTGGTGATCATACTCTTTTATGAGCCTCTGCCATGCCAAGATGCCCATTTGCATGCGCTTTTTTTACCTGTTCTCTGGGAATGAACAGAACAAAATAGAAAATTTTTTTCCTATATAGTAAATATTATGC
>CAZTYG010000006.1:17167-19712 GCA_964617445.1 uncultured Blastochloridaceae bacterium | reverse complement strand
CTGTAAGCGCCGTTTGAAGCCCCTTCTTGACAGGTCGTAGGTGTCGTAGGTTTTTCCTACGACACCTACGATGGGATGAGGTAGGCGGCGCGGGGGCCGGTGCTCAAGCCGCTTGAGTTGCGAGGGCGTCTTGCTGGGTACGGAGCATGGGGGAGAGTGCTTCCGGTGTCAGCTGGCCGACGTTGTGGTTGGTGGCTGCGGGGATGCGGCTCAAGGCCAGGGTGAAGTAATCCTGGGGATTGATTCCGAGGCGGCGGCATTCTTGCACCAGGGTGTAGAGGATGGCGCTGTTTTGGCCTGCACCCTCGGCTCCGATGAACAACCAGTTCTTTTTGCCGATGGCGGTGGGCCGGATGGCATTCTCCACTAAATTGTTGTCGATCTCGACTTCGCCATGGTCGAGGTAAACCTGCAACTGGGTCCAAAGGCCCAGGGTGTAGGTGACGGCTTTGCCTGCGTCACTTTGCGGTAGGAAGGCGGTGCCATGGTCGATGAGCCAGCGGTGGATTTGCCCCATGATGGGGAGTGAACGCTCTTGGCGCACGGCGGCGCGCTGTAGTGCATCGGCCCCGGAGTGGCGCAGGTCGGCTTCGATCTGATAAAGCTGGCCGATCCAAGCCAGCGCCGTGCGCAGGCGGGGTTGGTGGGGCAGGGCGGCGTGGAACTTGCGCCGGGCATGAGCCCAGCAGGCGCACAGGGTGATGGGTCGACCACGGGCATAGGCCGGGTAGGCGGCGTAGCCGTCGATTTGGAGCCGACCCGACCAGTGGGGCGGCAGGATGTGGCGCAGGCAGTCTGTCGAACGGCTGGGGAACCAATGGTAAATGGTGGGGCCGCGCGGTCGATGGACGGTCCAGAAGAAGCCCACTTTGGTGCGGCCGTAACCGGGTTCGATGTATTGGATTGGCGATTCGTCGCACTGGAGGTAATCGGTGTCGAGCGCCTGGCCACGCAAGACTTCGTAGACCAGTCCGAGGGAACCGGCGGCCAGATGGACCCAGCCTTCCAGTGTGTCGCGTCCCAATACGATGCGGTGGCGACGGGCCAGGATGTCGTTCTGGCGGTAGAGGGGAAGGTGGTCGGCGTATTTACCGACGACCACGCTGGCGATCATTGCCGGGGTGGCCAGTAGTTTATCGGCCAGCTGCGGCACCAGGGGCGCGGTGACCGGGGGCAGATGGCGCTGGTCTTTGCGCACGAACTTGGGACGGATGGTGCGCAGACGCAGGTAGCGGGCCGGGTGGTAGTCGAGTTGTTCGCGCACTTCGGCGCCGATGCGCACCCAGGCCTCCGGTTCGGCCTGCACTTCCAAGGGGATGATTACTTTTTCTTCGAGGGGCAGGTGTTCGGGCAGGCGGCGGCTTTTGCGCACACGCGGCTCAGAGCATGGGGGCGGGACCGCGGGAGTCTCCTGAGCGTCCACCGCGTCCCCGGTGGGGGCGGGGTCTTTTCCCGGCAAAAGCTCCAGTTGCCCCGCATCCAGCTTTTCGCTCGAAGATCCAAACACCCGCCGCACCAACATCTCCACCTTCTCGCGCAAGAGCCGGTTCTCGGCCTCCAGCAGGGCGATCTTCTCAAGCAACTGGGCTTCGCGGTCTTCACTCATGACGGCTTTTTCTTCGCCGCCTACCCTAACGCACCACAAGATTTTGTACAGCAAGAAGCGTGATTTTTCCGCGGTTTTTTTATTCCCGCTGATACCACGGCTTCAAGCGCGCGCCTTTGAGTTCCACCCCGTCGGTGAGCATGGCCAATGCCTCCGGGCGTAGCGAGAGTTTGACCGGCTCGGCGTCGCTGGTCTGCGGCCAGCTGAAGCGGCCCTGCTCCAGCCGCTTGCCCATCACCCACAGCCCGGTCCCGTCCCAGTAGAGGATTTTAAGGCGTGTGCGGCTTTTGTTGGTGAACACGTAGAGGGCTCCATTACACGGCTCCAAGGCAAAGCGTTGGCTCACCAAGGATGCCAGCCCCTCGTAGCCCTTGCGCATGTCGCAGGGCTCCAGTGCCACCCAGATTTTCAGGCTGCCGGTAAAGCTCAGCATCCCGTCGCTCCCAGTGCCCGCACAAACTCGGCGGCCAGTGTTGGGTCGGAGGCTTCCACCCTCATCCCACCCGGTAGATGGATTTGCAATCGTGCCGCCGCACCCGTCGTCACCGGCTGGGATCTTTCCACCACAGCCTCCACCCAACCCGATTGGGCTTGTGGGGCGCATGGAGCGATGAGTTCGGTGTCCGCCGATCGCTTGCGCCGACGCTTCTGCCGCCAGTTGGCAAAGGTCGTGTATTTGATCCCGGCCCACTTGGCAAACCCCTGGCCGCTCATCCCACTGCGCTCATACTCATCGAGCAACGCCTCCTGGCGCTCCACCGGCAGGCGCACTCGCCCACGGATGTCGGTCTTGAGTAGAACAGTATCAGGGCTGGCTTCGGCACTTGGCGTAGGGGTCATAGGTAGGAACCTACGAGACTTACGGGACGTTGGGTAGGTGGGGGTTCAAACGGCGCTTACAAGGCACCTACGCCTACGTTTACGACTACCGCACCCGCC
>CAZTYG010000006.1:13567-17157 GCA_964617445.1 uncultured Blastochloridaceae bacterium | reverse complement strand
AATGATTTGGAAACCTGGCCGAGTGTCAACATGAGCGCGCGAGCTTAGCGGATTTTTGCGGTCTGGAAACAGCGGAATATCATCTCTCCGCAAGAGAATGAACCAGACATAGGACCTATACCTCCGAATCACAAAACGCCAGCAGTGAGGACAAGTGATCCGCCTCGCGCGATGGGGTGAAGGCCAGGCGATCGATCAATCCGGCAAACGCGCGCATCGTCCATGGTAATGCCCCAGGGGCGACGGCGCAAAAAAATCAGCGGCCGCGGTATGGAAGCTCGATGAAGCGCGGATGTCAGCGCGAACGGCGGAGGGGTTCGAAGGCATGGTCGGCACCCTCGCGCTTGGCTTCGAGGACGATGCGCAGGAGGCGTCCAAGGTCGCCGTCGGGCCAGCCGTGGTGCTCAAACCAGCAGAGGTATTCGGCGGGGATGTCGTAGAGCGGTCGACCGCGAAAACGTCCGAAGGGCATCCGCCATGTCCGCAATTTTTCCCAATCGGCCGCGGCTTCCGCATCCATCATGACGATCATACCCTCCGCGTGTGCGTCGGTCCATCTGGTTTGTGGGGGGAGGTTCGACCGCAGCGTCGGCCGTCGGGGCTTGGCCGTTGCTCAGATGTAGTGGCGCCAGTTGATATTGGGGAAGATGTTGTCGCGCCACTCGCAGTTGCCGAGAAAGTCCCAATCGACGGTGCCGGAGTGAAGCTGGTCGTGGAGGCGGTGAAAGCGGAGGATGTGGTCTTTGGTTCGTTTGACCGCATAGGGGACCATGGTTCCGGTTTTCATGATGAAGGCCCAATCGGAGGACTGGGCGAGAAGGAGTTCGCGGGCGGCTTGTTTGAGGATGCGGTCCTCGGTTTCGGTGCAGTGGTGCTGGAACTTGCGGGCCAAGCCGGTCATGCGGCGGCCGGCCTCGTGGAGGTGCGGATATATCCAGGAGTTGGACCCTTCGAGCCAGACGTGCCAGTAGCCGTTGGCGCCCCAGGAGGAGGCAGACGGGGTGGCGAGTTGCTGGGTGGGGTGGCGTTGGAGGTATTCGCCGGGGGTGATGGTTTGAAAGGTGTTCTGGTCGTAGGCGGACTTGCGCAGGAAGAAGTTGAGGAAGTCGGGGCCTTCGAACCACCAGTGGCCGTAGAGCTCGGCGTCGTAGGGCGCAAGAATGATGGGTTCGAAGCCGAGAACGCCATGGAGGTGTTCGACTTGCTTTTCGCGGTTGAACATGAAGTTGCCGGCGTGGCTGGCGGCAAGTTCACGGGCGGCATGGGGGTTGTAAACTTCTTTGAAGGAGGTTTTCCCGGTGATGCGGTGGTATTTAAGACCGGTAAATTTGCGCAGGCCGTTGTCCTGGATGTAGTCTTTGATGTAGTTGAAGTCGAGGTCGTAGCCGATGTCACGGTAGAAGTCACGGTAGGTGCCGTCGCCGGGGTAGCCTTCCTCGGCGCTCCAGACTTGCTTGGAGGATTCCATGTCGCGCCCAAAGGCGGCGGGACCGGAGCGGGTGAAGAGCGGGGCATAGACACCGCGCTGGGGACGGGGGTCGGCGTGAAGAATGCCGTGGGTATCGACGATGAACCAGCGGATTTCGGCCTCCTTGAGATAGGCCTCGACACCGGGAAAGTAGGCGCATTCGGGCAGCCAGATACCGCGTGGGTCGCGGCCAAAACATTCGCGGTAATGATCGCGGGCGATCATGATCTGGGCACGAACGGCTTCGGGCTGCTCTTTCATGAGCGGGAGAAAACCGTGGGTGGCCCCGCAGGTAATGATCTCCAGTTTGCCCGCGTCCTGGAATTTGCGGAACGCGCCGACGAGGTCGCGCCCGTAGCGGTGCCATGTTTCGTGACAGCCCTGAATGCGGTGGTGGTAGAACCAGGCGACGTCGTGATAAATACGGTCGGCGCCGTGCTCGGTGCGGCGGATTTCTTTTTCGGTGAGTTCGAGAAGTTTGTTGAGTTCGCGGTCGTAGCGGTCCTGCAAGAGGGGGTCGCGCAGCATGGAACAAAGCGGCGGGGTCATCGACATGGTGAGGCGGAAGTCGATGCCGTCATGGAGCAGGCCGTCCATCACCCAGATCAGCGGGATGTAGGTTTCGGTGATGGCCTCATAGAGCCAATCCTCTTCCAGAAAGGTGTCGTATTCCGGATGACGGACGAAGGGAAGATGGGCGTGGAGGACGAGTGAAACGAAGCCCTTGGGCATGGCGCATTAAACCTTGAATTCCCCGATATTGGCAAAGGAAATCCGAGGCCGAGGGATTTTCCGCTTGGCCTTGACGGAGGGAGAGGCAAGGCTTTGCGGGTGCTTCGCTTGCAAGATGTGACCGTGCTGGCCCCCGGCGGGACAGGGGACCAGGCTCTGCTCAAAAGGTTGAGCATGTCCTGGCCGCGAGGCCACTTTGGCGCGGTGGTGGGGCCGTCGGGCTGCGGCAAAAGCACGTTGCTCAAAACAATCGGGGGATTGATGGAGCCGGAGGAAGGGGTCTTGTATTGGAACGGAACGAATTTGGACGAACGCGACTTCGCGCCGTCGGAGTTGGGTTATGTGCCGCAGTTCGGGATTTTTCACGATCGGCTGACGGTGCGGGAAACCGTGGACAACGCGGTGCGATTGCGGGTGGCGGCGTCCTCGCGACCAGAGCCGGCACGGGCGCAGGTGGAGGAAGTTTTGGGCAAGGTGGGGCTGATGGAGATCGCCGACCGCTCCAACCGCGTGCTCTCCGGCGGTCAGCAACGGCGGCTGGGGCTGGCGCTGGAACTGGTGAGCCATCCGGCGGTGATGCTATGCGACGAAGTGACCAGCGGCCTGGACCCCAAGGCGGAGAACGAGATCGTGCATTTGATGCGGTCCCTCGCGGCGGAGGACCGGCGGATCGTGCTGAGCGTGACCCATAGTCTGCGGCATTTGGATTTGTATGATTCGGTGACGGTGCTCTACGCCGGCGATCTCGCCTACCACGGACCGTCCACACACCTGTTGAGTTTTTTCGAGGCGGACCATGTGGACGATATTTTTCCCAAGCTGGCGGAGGCCGAGCCTGAATTCTGGCGCGAGCGAATGGAAGTATATCGGCCCTACTACGAGCGGGAGACCGGGACCGACGGCGGGGAGCAGGCCACCATGCCGGTGGAGTCGGAAGAGGAGGATGCGGAATCGGACAGGTTGCGAGTGGAGTCGGTCGCGGAGGTGGAGACGCCCAGCTTGGCGGCACAAGCGCTGGTGCTGACACGGCGGCGGTTCACGCTGTTCCGGCGCGACCCCGCCCAGATCGGGCTGCAACTGGCGTTGATCCTGATCTTTCCCGCGCTGGTGGTGTTGTTCGCCTACCAAGGGCTGCCGGACATCCAAAACATGAGCATGGACCTGGACACCGATGTGGTTTCGTTGTTGCAGGAGCAGGTGTCCTTCACCGTGCAGACCAGCCGGGTGGGCAGCTTGGTTTCCGGGTTGGTAATGTTCCAGGTAATTTTGCTCACGTTGATGGGGGCAAACAATGCCGCGCGCGAGATCGCCAACGAACGCAGGATCGTGGAGAAAGAGAAGCTGGCAGGAGTGGACCCCGTGGCGGTGCTTTTTTCCAAGCTGGTTTTCC
>CAZTYG010000006.1:13342-13557 GCA_964617445.1 uncultured Blastochloridaceae bacterium | reverse complement strand
TGGTGGGCATGCAGTCGATGTGGATGGCGTGGTTTGTCAAAACGGTGTGCGACCTGCCCGGAACATGGGCGATGCAATGGCAGCTCCTGGTCATGGTCAACGCCGCGATGACCTGCACCAGCCTGGCCATTTCGGCATGGGCCCGCACCGCCGAACAAAGCTCGCTCATATCCATCTATCTGGTCGGCTTTCAGCTGCCGCTTTCAGGGGCAATC
>CAZTYG010000006.1:9908-13332 GCA_964617445.1 uncultured Blastochloridaceae bacterium | reverse complement strand
TGCGCTGCCGGAATTCATCGCTCCGCTGGTCCGCCCGTTTATCGCAGCCTATTGGGCGTGGTCAGGCTACATTCAAAGCCTGGAGCAAACCCGGTTCTATGACCTGGTCTCCCAAATCACCCACACACCTCTGGCCGGCTATCAGGCGGCCATGGCGTTGCTGGGGGTTCACATTCTGGCCACCATTGTGCTGGCCGCCTTCGGACTCATGCGCAGCCAGTGGGAGTATTAGGGATTGCCGTGAGGTCCGTTTAAACTAGGCTGGTTCAGCGATTGATCGCCCCCGAACCGGGGACCAACTTATGCCACGCCGTGGAAAATCCTCGAACAGTCCCGTCTGGTTGGCGGCGGCATTCCTGTTGCTGGTGATCGGCGGCGGGGGCTACTACGCTTGGCAACAGTCCGGCGCCGACCCCTATCGCACCATTCCCGAAATGGACGTCGATTCTTATCTGGAGAACGCCAACAGCCTGCGCGGCAACCTATACAAATTCGAGGCCACCGTGCAGAACGCCCTGGCATGGTCCCCCGGTGACGGCCGCCTGATGGCGGTGGAAATCCGCCATCGCGGCGACACCCGCGTGGTGCCGATTCTCATCCCCTCCGAGCATAACGACGTGAACATTCAGCGCGGACAAACCTTCCATTTCAAGGTCGAGATCATTCAGGACGGCGTCATTCGTGCACTGGAAATGCGCAAATCATGAACACCCGCCCTGCCATTCTATGGGTCGCCGCCGCCGCGTTGCTCGGTGCCACCCCCGCCATGGCCCAGGCACCCGATTACATCGGGCCCGGCGATACGGCGCCGTCGGCGGCTCCCTCCTCTTCTCCTTTTGGTTCTCCCGCCAAGCCGGCTTCCGAAACTTCGCCTGCGGCCTCCAGCTCCGGGGCTTCCTCTCAGAGCCGCACACTGGGTCAGGATGTGCCCTATCTGGACCTCGCCAGTGGCACCGCCGAATGGGACGGTCGGCTGTGGAACATTCAAAACAACCGCCTCCTGCGCGCGCGCTTCGAAAAATACCTCAACGCCCCCGAACAAACCGATGAGGACGAACTCGCATATCGGG
Organism: uncultured Blastochloridaceae bacterium; assembly: GCA_964617445.1. Taxonomy (GTDB): domain Bacteria; phylum Verrucomicrobiota; class Verrucomicrobiia; order Methylacidiphilales; family CAZTYG01; genus CAZTYG01. The sequence goes on along the minus strand of CAZTYG010000006.1, from coordinate 12,262 downwards.
TGTTGATGAACCGCATGTTGGATTTGCTGGCGCCGAACAACCATCCGCACCGCAATATCCGTGAGGCCTCCGACCTCCTGCCCGAAGCCTCTTCCTACGAGATCGACGCCAACCTCTGCGACGCCCTGGCCAATACCATCTACAACGTCTGGCGCTCCCGCGGACAGATGAACGAACTGGCGCGGGTCAACAACCAGCTGCGCCTCCAACAGGAGCAGGCCCATCGCAACGCCATCGCCAGCACCCGCCAGGACAGCTTGCGCACCACGCCGCCTCGTGACGAGCTGGCCGCCGAGCTGTGGCGCAAAGAAATCGAATTGCGCCGCGACCTGCGCGCCAGCCCCCACATCAAACGCACCGCCGAATTGGAGGCCATGATCAAGGCCAACGCCGCCAAACGCGAGCTGACCGAAATCCAGACCAAGATTGATTTTCAAATCCTCGTCGTACAGTATTTCACCCAGCGCCGCTTCCAGCACGTCCTGCTCGGCTCGCGCTTCTATCAAACGGTGTTCAGCGACGGCGACATCTCCCTGCGCGTCGGCGCTGATCTGGAGAAACTATTCTCAGATTTCACCGGTTCGCCCCCCACGCTCACCGTGCTGGAGACCCTATCCATGGAGGCAATGCGAGATGTGCGCGAGGGCATCACGGCCTTCAAGTTCCTCGTCGAGCGCGGCGAGCTGGCCAGCGCCTCCGAACGTTTATTGGAGGCCTTCGCTATCGGCGAATATCTGCCGGAGGTCCGCTCGCTGCCGCGCGACGATAAACGCAAGGTGCTGGACTTCCAGCAGAAGGCCAATCAGCTGCTCTCCGCCCTCGAAGTGCGCGACTACACCCTTGCCGAGGAACTCACCACCAGCTTGCAAAATATGGCCAAGGACTTCGACGCCTCCAAACCCCTCGCCGCCATCCAGACCGCCCGCACGGTCAGCGCCATGCATTTGGCTCGTGCCCGCAACGCCGCCACCAGCGGTGACCGCGCCACCCTTGAGACCGAACTCAAAGCCGCCACCGAAATCTGGCCCCGCAACCCCGACCTCTCCACCTTCACCCAGTCCATCTTCTCCCAGGCAGACGTCCAGAACCAGGCCCTCAACGACCTCGAACGTCTGGTCAGCCAGCGCAACTATCGCCAGATATTTGACGACCAGATGCGTTATATCGCCGCCGTCGCCCTTTACCCCGACCGCCAGGAACAACTCCGCACCATTCTCGAAGAAATGCAAATGGTCGAGGCCACCCTGATTCGCTCCACCGAGCTGGCCAACCGCGGCGACTACGCCGGCGCGTGGGAAAGCGTCGAACTCGTCGCCGAGCGCTTCTCCTACGACACCAAACTGAGCCAGATGCGTGCCGACCTCACCACCAACGCCGCCGACTTCGTCCGTCACCTCCGCACCGCCCAAGGCCTCGAAGAACGCCAGCAATATGGTTCCAGCCTCGCCTGGTATCTCAACGCCCAAAGTGTTTACCCTATGAGCCAGATCGCACGCGAAGGCATCGACCGCCTCACCGAGCGTGTCATGGCCACCGTGCGCCGTGCCAAGCAGGAGGAACTTCTTGAATCCAGCGCCTATCCGCCCCCCCTACCCGAAACCTGAGCACGCCCCACCACCGCCTATGAACTCCCCCATCCTCCGCTCCCTAACCGCCATCGCAGTCCTCTACGGACTCATCAGTTGCGTCACCATTGACGAGACCGGCAAAAGCGCATTCATGCTTATGAGTCCGCAACAGGAGACCGCGCTTGGTGCCAGCGCTTTCAACGACATCAAAACAAACTCCAAACTTTCCACCAATGCCGACGCCATCGCCCAGGTCCGGCGCGTCGTGGACCGCCTCACCCCCCACGTCAACGCCCCTTACGTCTCCTCCTGGGAGGCCATCGTCATCGACGACCCCACCCCCAACGCCTTTGCCCTTCCCGGCGGGAAAATCGGCGTCCACACCGGCATTCTCCCGATCACCCAAACCGACGCCGGCCTCGCCGCCGTCATCGGCCATGAATTGGCCCACGTGAGTCTTCGCCATGGAGGCCAACGCGTCAGCCAACAACTGGCCGTCGGCGTCGGCCTCATGGCCACCGACGTCGCCCTGGCCATGAATGATAACCAACAGCGTCCTGTTATCATCTCCGCCCTCGGCGCCGGCGCCTCCGTCGGTGTCATCCTGCCCTTCAGCCGCAGCAACGAACTGGAGGCCGACCGTTGGGGCATGACCTACATGGCCCGCGCGGGCTACGATCCGGCCGAGGCCGTCGCATTCTGAGACCGCATGAGAATCGAGGCCGAAAAACGCGGAGGCAAGCCCCCCGAATTCCTCAGCACCCATCCCGCCGACACCACCCGCAT
>CAZTYG010000006.1:0-9898 GCA_964617445.1 uncultured Blastochloridaceae bacterium | reverse complement strand
ACCCGCATCACCCAGCTCAAACGCCTCCTGCCCGAAGCCCAGCAAATCTACCGCCAGACCCAGCCAGCTCCTGTCATGTGACCCCATCCATTGCGCCCCGCCTGCCGGAATCACTCCGTCCGATCCCAGACTATTCTTGTGCTCCAGCTTTCCCGATACCACGTAAGATAGGATTTCCATATCACGGTGCGCATGGGTCGGAAAGCCGCCGCCTCCTGCCACACGGTCCTCATTGATTACTCTCAGAGGATTTTTGAATGGTGATCATCATGCATCACTCTTGCACAAACCCGCGTCCGGGCAATCCACCGCCGCTTGCCCGCACCACGGTCATCGGGCACAGTAAGCCATGTCCCTCATTGTCTGGTGCGTCGTGATCTCGATGTTTTCCGTCGGCATCGCCGGTGTGGTCCTGCCGGTCCTGCCGGGTCACGGCCTGATCCTCGCCGGCATCATCCTCCACAAAGTGATGCTCGATTCGTTGTCTTGGTGGATCGTGGGTCTCGTCGCCCTGCTCGCCGTCGCCGGATTCCTTGTCGATCTTCTCGCTGGCGCGGCGGGCGCCCGCTGGTTCGGCTCCTCCCGCTGGGGGGTGATCGGTGCCATGGCGGGATTCTTCATCGGTATTTTTTTCGGCCTTCCGGGCATGGTAATCGGACCGGTGGCAGGTGCACTGCTCCTGGAAATGCTGGTGGCCCGCAAAAATCCCCGCGACTCCCTCAAAGCCGGCGGCGGTGCCATCCTCGGCATGGCCGCGGCCACCGCCATCAACCTCGTTCTCGCCGTGCTAATGATCGGCCTGTTTTTTCTCGGTGTGATGATCGATTAATTCTTCCGGACCCCGCGATTTTTTTTCCAAAAGAATACCGCCGACGGCGTGCATTTTGCCGGCCGGCGCTTTTGAAAGCCCGACGCGATGATCTCCTCCGCCGATCCCGCCGTCAGAGCGGAAAACGAGCGGACTTTTACCCGGAATAACACCGTGAGATTGCCCTTTTGATGGCGGTCGAAGTAGTCGATCGCCTTCAACGAAGTGACCACGAGGCCGGTTTCTTCTTTGACCTCCCGCCGCAGCGCCCCGGCCAGCGACTCCCGCGCGCGGACCTTGCCGCCAGGCAGCGCCCACAACCGTCGCCCCCGCGTCTGGCGCACCATCAACACCCGCCCCTGCTTGTCCGTGATCCAGGCCATCGCCGATACTTCCTTCCATATCCCGCGTGGCAGCGCATTTTTTTCTGATGTGGAGAGGGCCATGCTGCCACGCTAACGTTTCATCCCTGTGACGGCAATGACGTAATCCGAACCCGGATTCGGTACTTTTTTGGAGTGCGGTGGCAGAGCGCAGCGGCGACACCGCTTTGGGTTAAAGTCATGTTTTGAGGACAACTGTCCTCACAACCAAGCCCGAACTGTAGCAACGGGCGCTCCGCCCGTCGATGTTCCCACCCTGGTTCATGTCGGAGTCCGCCCCCCAACCACCAACCCACCCTGCTGTTGATGACAGAAAGACCGGGCTGGCATGTGTGTTTGGGCGTTGACCAAGCGGACGTGACGGCTATGCGGTTGAATATGATTTCCCGCAGTTCTTCGTTCCCAGTCCAGACCCGAGGCAAGGGGACCTATGAGATCACCGACGAGGTGGTTGCTCTGGTGGGGAAGTCGGGGGTCACGGAAGGAGTGGCGACGGTGTTTCTGGCGCACACCAGCGCGAGCCTGGTGTTGTTCGAAAACGCCGACCCGACCGCACGCGCGGACCTCCACCGATTTTTCGAGGATTTGGTTCCGGAGGACACGCCGGGATTCGCCCACACGCTGGAAGGGCCGGACGATATGACCAGTCATCTGCGCATGGCGTTGACCCGATCCTCGGAGGTGATCCCCATCCACCGTGGCCGGTTGGTGCTGGGAACGTGGCAGGGAATCTTCGTGTTCGAACACCGCCGCGCCCCGCACACCCGAACGGTCTGGGTCAACGTATCAGGAACCAAATATTAATGGTCGCGTCCCGGTCCGCAGGTGATTATACTGCGGACGTGAATACCATCATTGGACTGATACTCCTCGTCATCTGGATATACGCCCTGATTGACATCCTCAAATCCGGCATGGATCTCCCCAAAAAGATTCTCTGGATCGTGTTGATCACCTTCCTGCCCCTGATCGGGGTGATTTTGTATTTCCTGCTCGGCAGGAAATAATCACTCGGACGGCGCAGGTGCCTGATCTTGGAAGAGCTTCATAAACTCCTCCATGGAAGGCATGTTTTCGCCACCGGATTCTCCCGGCGCGCCGGGAGGCAACGCTCCGCCTTCGCCCATCATTTTGCGCATGACTTCGCGCGCCATTTCAGCGTCGGCCTGCTGCTGGCTGATTTTGGTGTAGCCCTCCGGAATTTCATAACGGGAGGGGTCCGCGGCAGCACGCTCCACTTTGAGCACCTCCATGACATAGCCCGTCATGGCGGGTTGGTCCTCGGCTCCACCCGTCGGCCCGGAATCGTGGTTTTCGATGGCGAGCAACACGCCGTCCTGCATATCTTTCATCATGCGGGCCATCGCCGTCCAAGCGGCATCCGCCATAGGCTGTGCGGTCGGGTCCGGGGCATCGAGCGCGGTACGCTCGGATTCGGGAAATTGCGCCAGCCGCGCGGCGGTTTCTATTTTTTTGTAGCCCGCTAAAACCGCTTGGAGTTCGGCGAGTTCGCCCTGCGCACGGGTCATCCATGCGGTAACGCTTTTGCGGCCTTCGGTCCAGGTCTCGTAGCCGTCGGCTTGCAGGCCCGCAAATGTTTTTTGCTCCGCCGCCTTTTTGAATTCGATCTCCGCCGATGGTTCATCGTCGGACGGCAAGGAGGCGGGCTCTGTTGCGTTCGTGCCCTGCGGCGCGGGCGTCGTGTAGGGGATGGCGATGGGGGTCTCGATGTAGGTTTTACGGTCGGGGTTGAGGGTCAATTCGACACCCAGGTCGGGACGGGTGATCGTGACCTCGCGCGAACCAATTCCCAGCGCCATGAATTGCCCCATCTCCGAGCCGGATTCAGGAATGATCTCGGCGCGCTGGCGGTCGGCGGCGGTCCATGTCCGGGTCAAAATCCCGCCCATGGTGCGAATCTCCTGATGGACGTCGGCATGGATTTCCGGCTGCGCGGTCCAAAACACCACCAAGGCTGCTGCAAATGCACGCATCGCGCGATCATGCACAGCAAGCGTCGGAAGCCAAGCAGGCTTTGCATTGCCCGGCTTGCTTCCCCCCCCTAGTCTGAAGATATGCCCGATACCCTGACCATTCGCGGACTGGAAGTGATGTGCCACATCGGTGTCCCCGACGAGGAGCGTGCCCGCCCACAAATGCTCAAACTCACGCTGACGTTTCCCGCCATCGGTGTTGCCGCAGCTGCGGGGGCCGACGATCTCACCCAAACCGTGAATTATTTCGAGGTCGCAGAATTCATGATGCGGGTGGCCGGGGAAAAGCCGCGCAAGTTGATCGAAACCCTCGCCGAGGATATCTGCTCGGCGGTGCTCCGGGAATTCGGCGTGGCCCAGGTGGAGTTGGAAGTGCATAAATTTATCATCCCCGGAACCGAGGCGGTAGTGCTCCGCGTTCGTCGCAACCGCGCCTGAGTCACCCACATTCCCGGCCGCCCCCCCCCACCACCACGCCCCCTCATCAAACGCAAATGTATCACCTGTAACATTTGCAATGAGAGAGCAAATGTTACAGGTGATACATTTGCTCTTTACGGATGGGCTGTCGATGGGGTGGGGAGGTGGAGGTTGGGATATGATTTTCTCCGTGAAATCCTTGCGCATGGCTGTTTAATGGTTGTCTATGTCCATCCCCCTGCGCGCTGCTGAAGACTGCCTCTTCGATGAAATCTCTCTCGGTGAAATCATGCTTCGGCTCGATCCCGGCGAGGGGCGCATTCGCACCGCGCGCTGCTTTCGCGCCTGGGAGGGCGGCGGGGAATACAACGTGGCACGGGGTCTGCGCAAGTGCTTCGGACTTCGCACCGCGGTGGTCAGCGCCTTTGTCGATAACGAGGTGGGGCGGCTGATCGAGGACTTCATCCTGCAGGGCGGGGTGGACACACGTTTCCTGAATTGGGTCCAGGACGACGGCATCGGGCGCACGGTCCGCAATGGCCTGAATTTCACCGAGCGCGGTTTCGGCGTGCGCGGGGCGGTCGGGGTCTCCGATCGCGGCCATTCCGCCGCCTCGCAGATCATGCCCGGCGCGATCGACTGGGAGGGTATTTTCGGACGGCTCGGCGCGCGTTGGTTTCACACCGGAGGCATCTATGCCGCGCTTTCGGACTCCACTCCCGAGGTGGTGATCGAGGCGGTCCGTGCCGCGCAAAAACACGGCACCATCGTTTCCTACGACCTCAACTACCGCCCGTCGTTGTGGAAATCGATCGGCGGACAGGAACGGGCCCGCGAGGTCAACCGCGAGATCGCCCGGCATGTCGATGTGATGATCGGCAACGAGGAAGATTTCACCGCCTGTCTCGGCTTGGAGGTGGAGGGGCTCGACGAAAACATTTCCAACATTGAGGTGGACAAATTCAAGAAGATGATTGAACGCGCGGTGCGCGAGTTTCCGAATTTCAAAGCCACCGCGACCACCCTGCGCACCGTGAAGAGCGCGACCGTCAATTCGTGGGGCGCCATTTGCTGGCACGACGGCGCGTTCTATGAGGCCGCGCACCGTGAGGACTTGGAGATCATGGACCGCGTCGGCGGCGGCGACAGTTTTGCCTCCGGTTTGATCTATGGATTTCTCACCAAAGGCGACCCGCAATACGCGGTGGACTGCGGGGCAGCACACGGCGCGCTTGCCATGACCACCCCCGGTGACACCTCCATGGCCACGCTGGCCGAGGTCGAAAAACTCATGAAGGGCGGCGGGGCCCGTGTCGTCCGTTGAGCAGAAGAATGGAACGTTTTATTGTCATGGGAGTTTCGGGCTGCGGCAAAACTTCCGTCGCCCACGCCCTCGCCCGCGCCACCGGCGGGTCATGGTTTGACGCCGATGATTTTCATCCCCCCGCCAATAAATCGAAGATGGCCGCCGGCATTCCGCTGACCGATGACGACCGCTGGCCGTGGTTGGAACTGGTTGGTGCGGAACTGGCCGCGCGCGACGGAAGACAAATTCCGGCGTTTCTCGCCTGTTCCGCACTAAAAAAAATCTACCGTGACCGCCTGCGCGAACTGGTCCCGGATGTCCGCTTGATTCATCTCAAAGGCTCCTTCGAGCTGATTCATGGAAGGATGGCCGGGCGTAAAAATCACTTCATGCCCGCAGCGCTGTTGCAAAGCCAGTTCTCTTCCCTCGAAGAGCCCGGCTCGGATGAGAATCCGATCACCCTGGACATCTCCCGGCCCCTGAATCAGTTGGTGAGTGACGCGCTGCTGCCCGCAGGACTCAAGCGGTCTCGCTGAAGCTGATTGCTTCGCGAGATGGACCAGGTCCTGTTAACGACAAGGTTCCCATCTCTAGCTGTCTTGCGGTGGGCACGGAGCGGCGCCTCAGGCCGCCTGCTTGTAAACGGCGGGCTCTGGGACGGGTGCACAGGCGGCACCCTGCTGCAACAGGTGTTGTTGGATCGGCGCACCGGCGTCCTGCAGATAGAAACCGGCGGCCATCTTGTGCGGCATCAACACCATCGCCAGCGCGTCTTTCCAGTTGCCGTCCACCCAGTAGGGATCGCCGATAAACTCACCGCGTTCGTTGAATTCACAATAGAACCAGATGTAGTTTTCGGTGCCGTCGGCAAAGCCGCCGTATTGGGCGACGACCAGCGATTTTTTGGTGTTGGCGGTATCTTCGAATTGGCAAACCAACTGGCCGCCCTCGCTCAAATCCCAGCGCAGGTCATAGTATCGCGTCTCCGGCTCACCGGCCGTCCAATGTTTGCCGTATTTCTGGGTGATGAGGGTGACGGTGCGGGCGAATTCGTTCCATTCCTCCGGTGCCCATGCACGCGGCTGCAGCACTTCCTGCACGCGGGCCATGCGGATGCGCCATTCGGAAAAGAGGCGGCGGAGTTCGACAATGGACATGATGGTCTCGCCTGCGATTAGCGGCGGATGCGTGATTGGTTTTGAAGCTGGGCGATGAGGTCTTGCTGCTCGTTGGTGCGTTGCTGGTAGAGACTGATGCTGCGCTCCATCGCACGGTTCGCCGCGCGCAGCTCGGCTACGGTGCGGTCGTATTGCGAGCGGTGCTCCTCAAGCTGGGAGGTCAGCCCGGTGAGGCGGACATTGGTCTGCTCCAGGTGTTTGGCCAGTTCCCGGTTGCGTGCGATCAACTCGCTCTCCATCTCGAACATGCGTTTGCGTGTGTTGATCTCCAACATCGCCACGGTCGCGCTCTGGTCTTCCATCTGCTGGTAGAGCACATAACCACCCAGCCCGGCCAGCGAGGCGACTAGGAGGATGCAGGAGACCAGGGCCAGGCCGACCCCGTGGAGCAGGGAGCCGATGGCGCGTTGTTCTTGGGACTGGCGGCGGATGCTGCCGGCCGCATGGATAGGGGCGGGGTTGGGGTTCGACATGATGGGTTTTCTTTCGGGTTGGGGTTGTTTGTTGGAAGGGGTGGGCGGGGGTTCAACAAGGACCGGTTCTTCGAGGGGCTCCGGAACTGTGGATTCCCGCGCCGCGGCCCATGCAGCGGCGGGGTTGGCGCGCGGACGGCGCGTCCGCGCCGCGCCGCCGCCAGCGAAGTCGAACTCCATGTGGGCTTTTTTTGCGCTCCTGCCCGTCCGCGGGCGTTTGCCGGTTTCTCCAAATCCTAACATCGGTTCTCCTCGTTTTTTTTAGGGCGGCTCTCACAGTCCGCTTTACAGCCGCGAATATATATGATAATCAGATAATCTGACAATCAAATAATTGCGTTACGCCGAATTTTTTTTATGCCCGCCCAATCCGTTTCCATCACCGATGCCGCCCGCAACCTCTCGGACTTCGTCAACCGCGTGGCCTACCGGAAGGAGAGTTTCTACCTGATCCGCGGACGCCGCCCGGTCGCCGAGCTGCGCCCGGTCCCCCAGGGTCGCTCTTGGAAAGAGCTGGAGGAGTGCGCCGGTTCCTGGCCGCGCCTGGACCCGCCCGCGCTGGCCTCCCTCCGCAACGATCTGATCCGCCTCCGGAGCCGTGATTGACATGGGTTACCTGATCGACGCCGAGGCGCTGCTCGGCACCCGCAAACCGGCTCCGCTCGGCCCCTCCCCATCCGGCATGGTGGACGGAGACGACGAGATTTTTCTTTCGATTGTGACCGCCGATGAGCTACTCCGTTCGGTGGCAATGGCGGACGGTGGCGGGCGCGCCCGTCGCATGGCATGGGTCGAGGCCGTGCTGGCCGATGTGCCGATTCTGCCGCTGGATGAGAAGACCGTGCGCATTCACGCCGGATTGGCCGCCGAACGCGGGGGACTCGCCGGTCCGGACCGCTGGTTGCTGGCCACCTGCCTGGCCCACGGACTTTCCCTATGGACCGGACGCCCCGGCGTCTTCAAGTCGGTTTCGGCGATCCCGGTCATATCCGGCGATCGTCCGGCCCGCGGCGGCCGCAGCACCCGCTGATTCCGTGCATGACAAGCCGGGCGGACGTGGTTTGATACTGCGCATGGCCGATCTCCACGCAACCCTTCGCACCGCCGTCGAGGCGGGTCAACTGCTCGAATCCTCCCACGACAACATCCTCTTTCTCCACGAAAACACCGCCGCCGACGGCTACGAACGCGCCGCCATCGCCGAATTGGTGGCCGGCGGACAATGGACCGAGATCAACGACCGCTTCTACCAAACCCTCAAGTTCGGCACCGGCGGCCTGCGTGGACGCTCCATCGGAAAAATCATCACCGCCGCCGAACGCGGTGCGGCCGCGCCGCATGCCCCGCCGCAGTTTCCTGCCGCCGGCACCAACGCGCTCAACTTTTTCAACATCAGCCGCGCCACCCAGGGACTTTGCCGATACCTGCTACGCCGCTTTCCCGGCACCACGCCGGCGCTGGTCATCGCCCACGACCCCCGTTACTTTTCCCGCGCCTTCGCCGAAAAAGCCGCCGACACCGCCTCGCGCATGGGCGTGAGGGCATTCTTGTTTCGTGAGCAACGCTCCACCCCCGAACTCTCCTTCGCCGTCCGTCACCTCGGTGCGCAGGCCGGGGTGATGATCACCGCCAGCCACAACCCGCCGCACGACAACGGTTTCAAGGCCTACTTCGACGACGGCGGCCAACTGGTCGAGCCCCACGCCTCCGCCATCATTGCCGAGGTCAACAACGTGGATTCCGGGGACATCGCACCCTCCTCCCTCGCCGCCAACCCAGCCGGGGTGGAACTCGTCGGCGCGGAAGTGGACAAGGCCTATCTGGACGCGCTCATGACCCTGGTCCTTGATCCCGATGTCTTTCGCAACGTGCCCGAAAATTTCCGTCTGGTCTTCACTCCTATTCACGGCACCGGCATCGAGACTGTGCCGCCGATGCTTGACCGCATGGGCGTCCGTTACAGCGTGGTGCCGCAACAAGCCGCGCCCGATGGCGGTTTTCCCACCGTCAAGTCGCCCAATCCGGAGAACGCCGAGGCTCTGTCCATGGCGATGGATAAAGCCAAGTTCGAGGAAGCCGCTTTTCTCGCCGGCACCGACCCCGATGCTGACCGCATGGGCGTCGCCGTTCGCGCCGCCGACGGCACTTACGAAATTCTCAGCGGCAACCAAATCGGCTCCATTCTCGCCCGCTACCGCATCGAGCGATTCTTCGACCAGGGTGTGCTCACCCCCGCCAACGCCTCCCGCGCCGCTTTAATCAAAACCTTTGTCACCACCGATCTCCAAAAAGATATCGCCGCTGCCGCCGGCCTCAAATGCGTGGAGACCCTCACCGGATTCAAATACATCGGTGAAAAACTCAAAGACTATGCCGCGGCCGCCGGCGGCCGCGGGGAGTTGGACTTCAAGGCCTGGCGCTCCCGCCTGCTGGAGAAGAGCACCTTTTTTGTCTTCGGCGGCGAGGAAAGCTACGGCTATTCCGGCGGCGACTACGTCCGTGATAAAGACGCCAACGCCGCCGTCCTCATGTTCACCGAGGCCGCCGCATGGTGCGCCGCCCGGGGCCGCACGCTGTTGGATTACCTCGACGAGATTTACCTGCGCCACGGATTCTACGCGGAAAAACTCGGCACCCTGACCTTCGAAGGCGCCGAGGGCGCGGGCCGGATTCAACGCTTACTGAAAAGCTACCAAGAAAACCGCCCCGCCGAATGGGGCGGACGCGCGGTCGAGGGACTGACCGACTTCGCCGCCGACAACATACAGGACGTGGACGGCAAGCCCATCCCGAAAGAAAACATGCTGATCTTTTCGCTGGCCGGGGGCTATCGTGTCGCCGTGCGCGGTTCCGGCACCGAGCCCAAGATCAAATACTACTTCTTCGGACGTGGTGCCGTCCCCGCCGCCGACTCCCTGCCCGGAGTCAAAACGGAAGTCCGCGCCGAACTCGACCGCCTCTGGGAATGGACCCGTCAGGATGCCGACACCCGCGCGGGCTGACCTTGTTTACAGGATCAGCATGGCATCGCCATAGCTGTAGAACCGGTATTTCTCCCGGATGGCTTCCTCGTAGATGCGGCGTTGCAAGTCGATGCCACAGAAGGCGGCGACCAACATCAGCAGGGTAGAGCCGGGGAGATGGAAATTGGTGATGAGGGCGTCGGTGCGTTTGAAGCGCTTGGGGGGGTGGATGAAGATGCTGGTGGTGCCATCGCCAGGGGGCAGTCTCGGGGCGCTTTCGATGACGCGGCAGACGGTGGTGCCCACCGCCACGACACGTCGTGCGGCATTGGCCCGTTCTGCGAGGCCCTCCGGGATGGAATACCATTCTTCA
>CAZTYG010000005.1:0-19747 GCA_964617445.1 uncultured Blastochloridaceae bacterium | reverse complement strand
CCGGGACGGTGATGACCGCCTGGGTGATTTTTTCGCCGAGCTTGGATTCGGCATCGGCCTTCAGCTTGGACAGGATAAAGGAAGAGACTTCTTCGGGGGTAAAGGTCTTGGTTTCGCCCTTGACCTCGACTTGCACGCACGCGGCGCCGTGTTTGCCTTCGACCACTTTGTAGGGCAGACGCTTGATCTCCTCCTGGACTTCCGAGAATTTGCGGCCGATCAGGCGTTTGACCGAGAAGACGGTGTTTTTCGAGTTGGTGACCGCCTGGCGTTTGGCGGCCTGGCCGACGAGCCGTTCGCCGCTTTTGGCGAAGGCGACGATTGACGGCGTGGTGCGGGCGCCCTCGGCGTTTTCCAAAACGATGGCTTTGCCGGCTTCCATCACCGCCATACACGAATTGGTCGTGCCCAAATCAATTCCTAAAACTTTGCTCATATCATTTTCTCCGTTCGTGCGCGTATTGCGCGTTGTTCAATAGAACGCACCCGGCGTGCCACATGGCGTGCATCGTTAAATCTATGATATTCAATGATTTACCTAGATTGCGCACGTGCGGCGAATGCGACAGGATGGCGCAGGTCCGGTGGATTCGTGACATTTCGGCGCTCCGGGTAGGCGCACCTTTCTCCCTCAACGCGGGTCGATGCGGGATGTAGCGGCGGCGGCCCGGCCGCCGGCAGGGGGCATCATATGCAAAAGGAGCTGTTCCCGGCCCCGTGCTGGTTCACCCGCGACGGCCGGAGGCCGCCGATACATCCCGAAACTAGCTCGGGGTGAATTATTCTTCGTCGAATTTGCGTTCGACGAGAATGGCGAGGGCGTCGAGGGCCTCGGTGGCTTTTTCGCCGGAGGCACTGATGACCAGACGGGAGCCGCAACCGGCGGCGAGCATCATGAGGCCCATGATGCTTTTGCCGTTGACCTGCTCGTTGTCTTTTTCGACCGAAATTTCGCAGGGGAACTGGTTGGCGGTGCGGACGAACATGGCTGCCGGACGGGCATGGAGGCCGAGTTTGTTCTGGATCACGAACTCGCGGCTCACGGTCTCATCGTCGGTCTTTTTCTGCGCAACTCCCATGGTCATAGCTCCCTGTCGGTCATCCTGCTGAGCAGGTTTTCGTTGAACTCAAGGGCAGAGTGGTGGCCCATGCTCTTGAGTTTTTGATCGAGGGCGGCGACTTCCACCAATCCGGCGAGGTCCCTCCCCGATCTGACCGGAATTGTTACATGGGGGACTTTGATTTGCAATACCTCATAGACGTCCCGGTCGAGGCCGATACGGTCGACGTTATCCAGCTTGTTCCAGTCCACCAAGCTAACCACGAGGTCCACCCGTTTGGTGTGGCGGATGCTGCTGGCGCCGAAGATGCTGGCGACATTGAGGATACCGATGCCGCGGACCTCGATGTAATGGCGGGTGAGGTCGGTGGCGGTGCCCATCAACTCGCGGCCCTCAATGCATTTGATGCGGGTGACGTCGTCGGCCACAAGGGAATAGCCGCGCTCGATGAGGCCCAGAACACATTCGCTTTTGCCGATGCCGCTTTCTCCGGTGATAATGACACCGACGCCCTGAACATCGACCATGCTGCTATGAATGCTGGTGGTGGGGGCAAAGTCGTCCTCCAGACAGATGGTGACGGAGTTGACCAAGCGCATGGTTTTGATGGGCGAGGTGAAGATCGGGACCCGTGCTTTTTCAGCCTCTTCCAGGAAAAACGGGGGCGGTTTCATATTACGGGCAAAGATGACGCAGGGGATTTTGCGGGCGAAAATTTCATGGACACGGACGCGGCGGTCGGCGGCGGGCAGGGAGCGGATGTAGGCCATTTCACTGTTGCCGATGATCTGAACGCGGCGGTTGGCAAAGTAGTTATAGAAGCCTGTGAGGGCGAGGCCGAGGCGGTTGACGGAGCCTTCGGTGATTTTCCGGTTCATGCCCTCGGCGCCGGCCACCAATTTGAGTTGGAGCGGAGCGGAGTGCAAAGCGTAGAACTGGCCGACGGTGAGCGAGGCGACTTCGGTGTGCCTGCTGTTGCGGGTGGTATGGGAGGTTGTTTTGGCCGCTGGCTTGGGCATGGTCAATGATTCTTGTTGGGGCGTGGATATCCCTGCGGATGGGCGCGGCGCCATTCCCAGGCGCTCTGAACGATCTCCGGCAGCTTGCTGTGGACGGCCTTCCATTGCAGGTCCATTTTGATGCGCCCGGCACCGGCCACCAAGCGCGGGGGGTCACCCGGCCGCGGATCGGCCACCTCGGAAGGAATGGGGTGGCCGGTGATCTTGCGCGCCGTTTCGATAACTTGGAGCACCGAGTAGCCCTCGCCGGTGCCGACGTTGTAGGCTCCGCTGGTGGTGCGGTCCAGCGCCTTGAGGTGGGCGTCGGCCAGGTCCAACACGTGAATGTAGTCACGGATGCAGGTGCCGTCGGGTGTGGGGTATTTGTCACCAAAGACAAAAATTTTCTCCCGCTTGCCGAGCGCCACATCGAGCACGATGGGGATCAGGTGGGTCTCGATGCTGCGGTCTTCGCCGTTGCGGGCGGTGGCACCGGCGGCATTGAAATAGCGCAGGGAGACACAGGTGAAGCCGTGAAGTTTTTCATACCATTGAAGAACCTGCTCGAACATCAATTTGGAGTGGCCGTAGGGATTAATCGGGTTCTGCGGGCAGCGCTCATCAATCGGCATCTTCTCCGGCAGGCCGTAGGTGGCGCAGGTGGAGGAGAAGACGATTTTGCGGCAGTCCACCGCGCGCATCGCCTCCAGCAGTTGCAGGCCGCCGGTGACGTTGGTCTGGTAATAGAGGTCGGGACGGGTCATGGACTCGCCTACCAGCGCCTTCGCGGCAAAATGGACGACGGCTTCCGGGCGGAAAGCGGCGGCGGTGCGGGCCAGTTTTTCGGCGTCCAGAATGTCGCCGACCACCAATTCCACACCCTCGGGCACCGCCTCCGGATGGCCCTCGGAAAGATTGTCATACACACAAACCGCGTGCCCCGCAGCGGCCAGTGTCTCCACACACACACTACCGATGTATCCCGCACCCCCCGTGACCAGAATTCTCATAGAGCATGAACTTAGCCTCAGAGTCTGGGCGCGGCCAACTCATTTTCGGGGTAAACCCCTCGGGGCGATGATACCACGGCTCTTGCCGCACCGTTCGATGGGAGGCAGGATTGACCGGTGAGCGCTGTCCGGGTCGAACATCTTTATGTGCATGTGCCGTTCTGCACACATATCTGCCCGTATTGCGCCTTTCACAAAGAGCGCAACCTCACACCCGCCATGAACGCCTACCTGCCGGCGTTGTCGCGCGAACTCGAATATCTGCAAAAATCCGGGGTGTCCCGCCCGCGCACGGTCTTTTTCGGCGGTGGCACCCCTTCCGCCCTGGGCATCAAACAACTCGAAATCATGGCATCGGCCTGGCCCTTTCCCCCGGCGGAGGAATTCACTCTGGAATCCAACCCCGCCACCATCACCCCGCGCAAGGCCGCGCTGCTCCGGCGCTGGGGAGTCAATCGCATCAGCCTTGGCGTGCAATCCTTCGATCCCGCCATGCTCCAACTGCTGGGACGGGTCCACACCCGCGAGCAGGTTCGTCGCACCGTGGACATCCTGCGCGACGCCGGATTCGACAACATCAACATCGACCTCATGTTCTCCCTGCCGGGCCAGTCGCCGCAGTTGTGGGAGCAAACGCTGACCGAAGCCATCGCACTGAATCCAGAGCATGTCTCCGCATACAACCTCACCTACGAGGAGGACACCGACTTTCTGCGGCGGTTCCAACAGGGGGAATTCCGACAGGAGGAAGAAACCAACCGCCGGATGTTCGACTTGGCGGCCGACATGCTCGAAGCCGCCGGGCTGACCCGGTACGAGGTGTCCAACTTCGCTACGTCCGGGCAGGAATGCCGCCACAACCAGGCCATATGGGACGGGAACGATTATGCCGGTGCCGGCCCTTCCGCCTGCTCCACCATCGGCGGCACCCGTCTCACGAACATTTCAGATACCATGGCGTGGGCGGTCGCGCTGCTCGAAAACGGCGGCCCACCCCCGCGCAGTGAGGAAAGCCTTACCCCGGAAATGCGGCGCTTGGAACGCCTGGGCACCGCCCTGCGCACCCGCGGGGGACTGCCTGCAGCCGACATCGGCGACCGCCTCCCCGACCTCGTCGCCGGGGGACTGGTGGAAACCGACAGCGGGCGCGCCCGACTCACCCGCGAAGGCATGGCCGTGGCCGACTCCATCGCTGCCTGGCTGGCCTGACATTCGATGCTAGCCGGCACACCCAAGCGAAGCCGCGCGGGCTTCGAGTGCTGTATCTTCAAGAAGACTCAGGGTTTGAAAATGCTCGAAGCTCAACGTTGAAACGGGGCTGGAAACCGAGAAGTGTTCGGCAATCCAATGCGTGTGTTCGATCCAACACTGAAACAAGGGGGTGGGTTGATTTGCCTCGGATTTCAAATTCTCCAGGGTTTGAACGGCGCATGCTGGATACTCTGTAAAATATCGTTTGTTGATTTTTCCGTCCTGACTGGTCCAGTTATCACCCGCCCAACTGGCCGAAATAAAAACCGTCTCATCCTCAAAGGCGGTATAAAAAAGGGCTCCAAGACCGAAAACCTTCGCATAAGTGTGATATTCAGTGTTTTGCCAGAGCAGGCAAATGTTTGCGCAAGTGAGGGGCCAACGAAAACACCATAAATCTTTGGCCAAAACCATGAGAAACAAACATCCGGGATCTTTGATCAGGTGGAAAGGAGGCGCACAGTCCAGGTGAGTTTGAAGATTTGAGAATCCCGACATTTCCAAGTCCCTGATGTATGAATCAAAGCGGGATGCCGTCATCTCAAGATGCTTCGGCTTGGAAACAGGCAGTAATTGAACGTAGGCCATTTCGGTGGCGACCTTTTTCCCTTAGATTTTTTTGGTGGTCAAAACATTTCTGGAACCTTGCCCGTGTTTGGGAACCACTCTTACTGCTGACAGTTGGCAAGCCTCGCCGGGGTGACGGATATCGTATCCGGGAGGACATCCGACGGGGGGGCTGTACAACGGCCCGCAGTGGGCTAAGAGGAAGGATGCGCGGATCGATGTTGGCGGGGCTGTTCGGGGTTTCGGTGGCGCTGCACGCTTTGGGCTTCTGGGCGGTGTCGGGCTGGGTGATGTTCGAGACTCCGAGCTCCAGAGCGCCGGTGTTCACGGCGGGCTTCGAGCAATCGGCACAGTTTGCCCGGATCGAGACGGAGACGGAAATCCGGATGTTGTTGCCAACGCGGACGGCGCCGGACGCACCATCCGACCAAGAAGGACCGCCGCTGCCAGAGGCACCGATGATGGAGTCGGCAGCGGGGGAGGGTGTGGACCGGTTCTGGGAGGACCTGCTGGCATCCCCGGACCGACCGTTCCGGTTTTTCGGGATATCCCCGCAGGGGACGCGGGTGGTTTTTTTAATCGATGTATCCGGAAGCATGTTGCAGCACGCGGGGACGAGGACGCGGCTGCGCGAGGCGTTCGACGAGGTGGCGCGCGGGATGGCGGGGATGCGTGCGCCACAGCAATTCAATATCGTGTTGTTCGGCACGGAGGTGAAGTCGTTCCGCCCGGCGGCGGTTCCGGCCACACTGGAGAACAAAACGGCGGCGCGCCGGTGGCTTTTGAGCGAGCCGGATTGCGGGGGGACGACGAATCTTTCCGGTGGAATGACGACGGCGATAGGGATGAAGCCGGATGTGGTGCTGTTGTTAAGCGATGGCGAGGCCAATCAGGAGGAGCGGGCGATTCTAGCGGAGTTCCGCCATCTGCGGCGGCTTCACAATCCGGACATCATCATTCACACGGTGGGTTATTACCTCCGCGAGGACGGGCAGGCGGAACGTATGTTGCGGGCGTTGAGCGGGGAGTGCGGGGGAACCTACGCGCGGTGGATGTCGCAACAATGACGGAGCGGGGCGGATTATTTTTTCCCGAACATTTTCGCAAGAAGGCTGGTATTGCTTTTTTTGGCGGGTTCCCCGGTGAGATTTTTCCAAGTGATGGGGCCGGAGATGCGGGCCTTGTTGCGGACGAGGTTTTTGGGGTCGAGTTTCTGGGTCATCTTGGGGGGTGGCGGTGCGGACTCGCGGATTTGCCGCAGGTTCTCGGCGACGGTGGCTTGTTCCAGATGCCGCTTCAGGCGCAGCTGGAGGGCGATGATGACCGAGCCGATCTTGAACTCGTCGCCGGGCTGGAGAATATGGTCGTCGATCAGTTCGTCGTTGATGAAGGTGCCGTTGGTGGAGCCGAGGTCCACCACGCGCACGCTGTGTTGCTCGCGGACGATTTTGCAGTGGTGGCTGGAGACCGAGACATCGGGCAAGATGACGTCGCAATCCTCGGCGCGTCCGATGGTGGAGATGGGGACTTCGAGGTAGAAAACGAATCCCTTGAAGTGGGTGTTGAGGACCTCGAAGGAAATCTGGTATTTGGAGAAGTCCATCACCTTGATCTCGTCCTCGTTGGAGCTGCCGCTGAACATCTGCTCCAGAACGATCTCTTGGGTGTGGCCGTTGTCTTCGAGTTGGGCGAATTGGAACAGGAGGGCGTCCACGGGCTGGCGGGTCTGAATGACAGGCGGGGTGGCCTTGTCGTGCCAGGTGACCGTGGCCCGGTCCCAGGTCATGGCCCAGAATAGGGCGGTGAGTCCGCGATGGCGTCCGGCTTCGGCATAGGCCATCTCGCCATCGAGCAGGAACACGGCGGCGGTTTCCGCGGGTCCGGCCACCTGGAGGCAACCGGTGGCGCGGGCCTGCCCGTGAAACTGGATGAACTCGGTCAGCTGATTGGCCATGGCGCGTGGGGGTTCGTGGGAAGCATCATCGTAAGGTGGGACATGGGGCGGGCAAGATCAAATCAGGCGGCACCTGTGGCGGTGTCAGGTCCGCGGAACCAGAAAACCCGACTCAAAATAATCGCGCACCCCGTCTTCCAGGGTGAATTGGGGGCCGATTCCGAGCAGTTCGCGGGTGGCGGACATGTCGGCTTCGGTATGGGGTTGGTAGAAGGCGTAGGGGTTGTCGATGTATTCCGGTTCGAAGCGGGTGCCTAAAACGGTGTTAAGCACCGCGACCAGATCGTTGAAGGAGCGGGGCTCGCCGCTGCCGGCGTTGATGATGCCCGAGCGCGGGGCGTCCTGCGCGGCCATGGTGTAACGCACGATGTCCTTGACGTAAACGAAGTCGCGTTTTTGTTCGCCCATCTTGAAGATGCGCGGGCGGCGGCCTTCGTGCATCTGGCGGGCGAGGTGCAGGATCATGCTGGCGGGCACACCCTTGTGGCCCTCGCGCGGGCCATAGACGTTGAAGTAGCGCAGGCCGACGATTTTCCATGACGGGTGGAGGGCGGCGCGGCGGCGAGCGAGATTGTCGAGGACAGCCTTGGTGAAGGCGTAGACGTTGGCGGGGGCGGGGGCGTCGTCAGGATGGTTGACGCCGCCGCGGATGCCATAGGTCGCCGCCGAGGAGGCATAGACCAGCGGGGTGGCGGACGGTTCGAGGAAATCGAGCAGGCGGCGAAAGGACTCGACATTATCATGGATTTGCAGGGCCTGGTTGTGTTCGGTGGTGTCGGTGATCGAGGCCAAGTGGAAGACCGCGTCCCACTCCGGTTGCCCGAAACGTGCGGCCCAGTCCAAACGCGACATATCGGCGGCGATCACATCACCCCGGAATCCTTCGAGGTTTTGAAAGCTGGCGCAGCGGAAATCGTCGATCACCGTGATCCATGCTTCCGGGTGTTTTTCCTGGAGGGAGAGGGTGAGATTGGAGCCGATGAAACCGGCTCCGCCGGTAACCAGAATAGATTTCATGAGCGCAGGAGAATAATCCGGACCACACCGGTGATAAAGCAGGAAAAAACGAGGACACCGTCGGAGTCGACCCCCAATCGGCAGTGGACGGCTCAGCTTCCGGCGCAGGAAGCACGAGCTACCGTGATGTCCCCGCCCGCATCCGGAATGCAAAAGCGCAAAGGGGTTACTTGAGCCGTGGGGCGGAGCGTCCCCCGGTGACGGCATCGGGACGGCGGCGTATCCATGTGGAGTCGTTCCTGCGGTCGTCCCGCAGGGCGGCAAAGACCTGGGCTTGAAAGTTGAGGGCGTGTCCCTGGAACTCGATCAGGGCCGGATGACGACGGTGGCGGCGCTTGCTCATGCTTGTATGGAAAGCATAAACTTTGCCAACCCAGTGGGGATGGGGTGTCAAATTCGTGACGCGATGGCATCGGCCATGGCACGGGTGCCGACTTTCTGACAACCCTCCGCCCAAATGTCGGCGGTGCGAACACCCGCGGCAATGGTCTCCTTGACCGCCCGCCGCAGATCGGCTGCGGCATCATGTTGTTGAAAGCTGTATTCGAGCAGCAACGCGGCGGAAAGAATCTGGGCGATGGGATTGGCAATGCCCTTGCCGGCGATGTCGGGGGCGGTGCCGCCGCTGGGCTCGTAGAGTCCGAAGGAACCCTCGGCGATGGACGCGCTGGGCAGCAGTCCCAGCGACCCGGTAGCGGCGGCCACCTCGTCGCTCAGAATGTCGCCAAACATGTTCTCGCAGAGCATCACGTCGAACTGGCGTGGGTTGCCCATGATCTGCATGGCGGCGTTATCGACATACATGAACGCCGTTTGAACGTCGGGGTAAGCGGGAGCGATTTCTTTGAAAATCTTGCGCCACAACAGACTGCTTTCCAGGACATTGGCCTTGTCGATCAGGGTGACGTGGTTGCGCCGGAGCCGGGCCGCCTCGAAGGCCATGCGGGTGATCCGCTCGATCTCCGGGCGTTCGTAAACCAGCGTGTCCACCGCGCGTTCCCCTCGTTCGGTGATGGTGGTTTCCTTGGGTTGGCCGAAGTAGATGCCGCCGGTCAGCTCGCGTAGAACCAGCATGTCGAAGCCGCCGGGGATGCGGGAGTTCTTGATCGGCGAGGCGTCCACCAATTCGGGATAACAGATTGCCGGGCGGAGATTGGCGTAGAGGCCGAATATTTTGCGCAGTGGGAGCAATGCGGCGCGTTCGGGTTGCTCGTGGGGCGGCAGGGATTCCCATTTGGGCCCGCCCACGGAGCCGAACAGGATGGCATCGCTGCGTCGGCAGACCTCGACGGTCTCTTCCGGCAGGGCTTTGCCGGTCTGATCGATGGCGATGCCACCGACCGGTGCCTCTTCGAACCCCGGCTTCAGTCCGTGTTTTGCGCACAGCTTGGCGAATACCTCCAGGGCGGCCTCCATCACTTCCGGCCCAATCCCATCCCCGCTCAATACGGCAATTTTCATAAGCCGCGCATTAACCCGCAAAATTCCCTTTCTGCCAACTCATTTTGCTTTCGCTGCGCAACCCGCGCGCGCGGGCGGGGTTTCATCCGTTGTGATCGTTCGTTTCCCGGCACGAAGTTGGAACCACATCCAGGCCGCCCACCTGTTGCGGCGGACGGGATTCGCGGCGGCCCCGGAGAGTATCGAGCGCCTCGCATCCATGAACATCGACGACGCGGTGGACGCGGTGGTGAACGCGCCGCCGCCGCCGCCAGATTTCATGCCACCGCCGGATGCGACGCTGCCCATGGATCCCGCCGACGATCCCCGTGCGGAGATGCGGGGGCTGTCTGAAGAAGAGCGACGCCAAAAAATCCAACAAATACTGCGCCGATTTCGCGCCGGCGGACGAGAACTGAAAGCCTGGTGGTTCGGGCGGATGCGCCGCTCCTCGGACCCGTTCGGCGAAAAATTGGCCCTCTTCTGGCACGGCCACTTCGCCACCAGCATCGTAAAAGTCCGCCACCCCCGTTTTATGTGGCTGCAGAACGACCTCTTTCGTCGCATGGGTAGGGGGGACTTCATGGAACTTTTGCTGGAGGCGGGCCGCGATCCGGCGATGTTGATCTGGCTCGACGGGGCGACAAGCACGCGAGCCAAACCAAATGAGAACTACGGGCGCGAGCTTTTGGAGTTGTTCACCCTCGGCGAGGGCAATTACTCCGAAGACGATATTCGCGCTGCGGCGCGTGCCCACACCGGTTGGACCGTGGACCGCATCCGTCAGGAGGCGCGCTTTCGCCCGTTCCAGCATGACGACGGACGGAAAGTTTTTCTCAAAAAACACGGCACTTTCAACGACCAGGACATTGTCGGCATACTTTCCGGCGAGGAAGCCTGCGCGCGCTGGATCAGCGGCCGATTGTGGAATTATCTTGCGGGCGCCCCCGCGCCGCCCGCCTTCTTGCGCGCTCTCGCCTCCGAATTCATTCGCGAGAAAGGCGCCGTCAACCCCCTGCTTCAATCCATCCTCCGCTCCGCGGAATTTCATTCCCCCGCCGTGGTCTGGAAGCGCATCAAATGCCCCGCCGATTGGTTCTGCGGACTGGATCGCGCGCTCGACCTCCACCGCCTTACGGACGGGGCCGCCCACGGCCTGTCCGCCGCGCTTGGACTCGACCTGTTCCAACCACCCAGCGTGAAGGGCTGGGACGGCGGACGCGCATGGATCAACGCCAATACCCTGTTGCTGCGCAACAACGCGGCCATCTACTTCATCGAGGGTGGCGACCCCCGCGACTTTGGCATTTCTGGGCAGCTCCAAGGTGCCGGCATGCGTTTCGCGCGCCGTCCTCCGGCTGACCCCACAGCGGTGGAATCCCTGAGCGGCCTCGACAACACCGCCCTTGCCGCACGACTCTTCGGCACCACACCGGGGGACCCTTTCCTCAAAACCCTGCCACCCCCGCCGGACCATGCGTCAACCACCGCGCGCATCCGCCATTTCGTCACCCTGCCCGAATACCAACTCGGCTGAACCGGAAAAACCATCCATGAAAACAAGACGTCAATTCATCCGCTCCAGCATGATGGGCATGGCCGCCTCCTGGACCCTGCCCTCTTTTCTCAACAGCACCATACTCAGCATGGACCTGGCCGCCGCCACCGCACCGTCCACCGGCAAGGACCAGCCCATTCTGATCGTCCTCCAAATGGGCGGCGGCAACGATGGCCTCAATACCATCATCCCCCATGCCGACGATGCCTATCACCGCGCCCGATCATCACTCGCGATCGCCCCGGGCGATGTCCTCCGCATCGACGACCACCTCGGCATGCATCCGCAACTCTCCGGCCTGAAAAACCTCTATGACTCCGGCCACCTTGCGGTCATCAACGGCGTCGGTTACCCCAACCCCAACCGCTCCCACTTCCGCTCGATGGAAATCTGGCACACCGCCAGCGACGCCGACAAAAATGCGTCCCACGGCTGGATCGGACGCTACTTCGACTCCAATTGCACGGGTCAGCCCCCCACCGTAGGCGTCAACATCGGCAATACCACCCCGCAGGCCTTCGTCGCCGAAAGCCCCCTCGGCGTCTCCTTCAGCGACCCCCGCCAGTTCCAGGCGGCCGGCGCGGAAGACGAACCTATGATGGCCGCAGATGACGACAGCGACGATCCCACCGGCGGCAATGCGGGCGGCTCCATCGACATGCTCGGCGGCGCGGCCCAGACCAGCGGGGACCCCCTTTCTTTCCTGCGCCGCACCACCCTCGACGCCGAACTCTCCTCGCGGGACATCCAGGACCTGGTCCGCCGGACGCCTGCGGGTTCCGGTTACCCCAACGGCCGCCTTGCGCGCGACCTGCGCCTGGTCGCCCAACTCATCGCGGGCGGCCTCCCCACCCGCGTGTATTACGTCCACCAGGGTGGCTACGATACCCATGCCAACCAGCGCGGCACCCACGACCGACTCATGGGCGAACTCTCCACCTCCTTGGCCGCTTTCTGTAAAGACCTTCAACAACAAGGCAACTTCAACCGCGTGGCCATCATGACCTTCAGCGAGTTCGGACGCCGCGTGGCCGAGAACGGCTCGCGCGGCACCGACCACGGCGCGGCGGGACCCATGTTCCTGCTCGGCGGCGCCGTCCGCCCCGGCCTCCATGGTGTCCAGCCCGACCTCGGCGACCTCGACCGCGGCGATCTCAAGCACCATACCGACTTTCGCGCCGTTTACGCCGCCGTTCTCGACCAATGGCTGCGTGTCCCTCCGCAGCCCATCCTCGGACGCGACTTCCCCCGGCCTGCCCTCTTCCAGACCTGAGCACCGACTGCGTGCTTGTGCCGGGCGGTGGTTGTGAGAGATTTTTCCGGTGATCGCACCGGCGGGAAAATGGGAGACAGGTCTGGAGGAGCGGGTGCGCGAGATGTTCGGCCGCGACGGCCTGCTGTCCAAAGCGCGCAACTTCGAATACCGTGCGGTCCAGCAGGAGATGGGCGGCGCCGTGGCCCGCGCACTGGAGCAGGAGCGCCACCTGCTGGTCGAGGCCGGCACCGGAGTCGGCAAAAGCCTCGCCTACCTCATCCCCGCGCTGGAATTCGCCCGCGAGCACAAACGCAAGGCACTGATCTGCACCCACACCATCAACCTCCAGGAGCAACTTTTTCACAAGGACATCCCACTGGTTCACAAGCTGTTGCCGCATGACTTCAAGGTCGCGTTGCTCAAGGGCCGCCACAACTACATCTGCCCCCACCGCCTGCGCCGCGCGATGGGCCAGGCCGACGACCTTTTTCTCTCCAGTCAGCGTGCCGAACTGCAACGGTTGTGGGACTGGATGCAACGCACCACCGACGGCACCCTCAGCGACCTCGACCCCCAGCCCGACATGCGCGTTTGGGCGCAAGTTTGCAGCGAGGCCCATCTCTGCACCCCGCGCACCTGCGCCCACGACCCCAAATGCTTCTACCAGCAGGCGCGTAAAAAAATTCTCGATGCCGATCTCGTCATCCTCAACCACACCCTTTTCTTCAGCTGCCTGGGAGGGCTGGACGAAGAATCCCGCGCTGCCGACGGTTACTTATTTCCCAACGACTTTGTCATCTTCGACGAGGCCCACAACCTCGAATCCACCGCCGCGCGCCACATCGGCCTGAGCGTCTCCTCCACCGCCCTGCGCTATCAACTCCAACGCCTCTATCATCCCTCCACCCGCAAAGGATTGCTCAAAGCCATGAACCAGGCCGACGGCCAGCGGCTGGTCACCGATTTGTTGGACGAGTGCGAGGCATTCTTCGCCCGCGCCGAAGCCGCCTGCCGTTTCAAGTCCTCCGCCGGCGGAGCGTGCCGTATCCGCGAACCCGGCCTCGTCGAGGACAGCGTCTCCCTGCCCATGATGAAACTGCGCCAGCTCCTCATCGAGGAAGCCACCGCACTGGAAGAAGAAGAGCAGGATCGCCGCGCCGAGCTGCGCGACGCCGCCCGCCGTCTCGGCGAGGCTCGTGCCGACATCGCCCTGTTTCTCACCCAGGAGCGCGAAGACTACGTCTACTGGGCGGAAAGGAGCGGACGCGGCGGCGCGCCGTCGGTGGAATTCCACGGCGCCCCTGTGGACCTCGCCGCCACCCTGCGCGATGTTCTTTTTGTCGAAGGCCGCACCGCCATTCTCACCAGCGCCACTCTCTCGGCCGGCGATGGCCTTGACTACGTTCAAAACCGGATCGGTGCCGATGCCGCCGACACCGTCCAGCTCGACTCGCCGTTCGACTACAGCCGCCAGATGAAAGTCATCATTCCACGCCGAATGCCCGAACCCGCCGATCGTGATCGCTACGAGTCGGCCCTCGTTCGCTGGATCGCCTATCTTACCGCACAAACCCGCGGGCGCGCCTTTGTCCTGTTCACCAGCTACACCACCATGCGCCGCGTGGCCACGGAAATGGAGTCATGGTTCGGCGGACAGGGGATGACGCTGTTCCTCCAGGGCGGCGGCCAGTCGCGCCGTGCGCTGCTTGA
This sequence comes from uncultured Blastochloridaceae bacterium, assembly GCA_964617445.1. GTDB lineage: Bacteria > Verrucomicrobiota > Verrucomicrobiia > Methylacidiphilales > CAZTYG01 > CAZTYG01. The sequence goes on along the minus strand of CAZTYG010000005.1, from coordinate 5,926 downwards.
TGATTTTAAAAAGGCCGAGGCCGGGGTGTTGTTCGGCACCGACAGCTTCTGGCAGGGGGTCGATGTGCCCGGCGAGGCGCTGGTCAATGTCATTCTCACCCGCCTGCCTTTCGCCGTGCCGGATCATCCGCTTACCGAGGCCCGCATGGAACTCATCGAAGCCCGCGGCGGCGACCCCTTCCGCGAATACTCCCTTCCCGAAGCCGTCCTCAAATTCCGCCAAGGAGTCGGCCGCCTCATTCGCACCGGCACCGACAAAGGCCAGGTCGCCATTCTCGACGGACGCATCCTCACCAAAAACTATGGTAAACGTTTCTTGTCCAAGCTCCCCGATTGTCCCGTGTTGGTCATCGAAGATGATATCCTGCCGCCGTAGGGAATTACGGAATATGCTGTGGGGATGACTTTCCCCTGAACCGGGAGCCGTCTTTTCCCGCGACCGGAGCGGTCGGCCTACAACAACAGCCCGCGAGAGAAGACGGCCTCTAGCGCTTGATTTCGATCAGTACAACGTGGTGGTCGCTGGCCTCTGCGGGAACCTCCACCATGCGCGCGGTGACCGCGGGCAGGCCCTTGGTGAAAATATAATCAAACGTCGTCGCCTCGAACTGCTCGTTGCCGCGCCAGGTCAGCCGCTTGTCGCGTGCCACTCCCTTCCACGTATTGTGAAAACCGGCGTCCACCATCATCTTGACCACCTCATCGCCGAACTGGTTGTCCTCGTTGGTATTGATGTCTCCGCCCACGATCACTCCGGCGATCCGGTCGCGAAACATGATTCGCTCCATGTCTTCCAGATGACGCAGCAACTGCGAAATGGACTCGTTGCGCAGGCGGAAATTGGTTGCGGCTTGGTCATCGTTCCACGAGCGGTTGCTTTTCAAATGCAACGAATAGACCAGATAGACTTTGCCATTCCCGCCTGGCACCTCCAGTGCGGCAAAAGAAAAACCGCGTGAAAGCGACGGAATGGTGGGTCGCCAATCCTCATACCATGCGGCGATCACCGGCAATTTGGAAGCGATGGTCACCTGCTGAAGCCAGAGATGGCCAAAGTCGCGGTCGCGAAAGGCGGAGACGTTCGCCACCTTGAGGCCGGGCACTACCGAAACCATCTGATCAACCGATTTCCAGTCGCGGATTTCGCTGTTGAGCATGATGTCGGGATTGAGTTCCCTGACGACTTTGCGGGCCTGCTCCATCTGGGCGGCTTCCATCTCCGGGGTCACGTCGCGTATCTGGCCGCCGGGGAACCACAAGATATTCCATGCGGCGATGCGCAAGGTTTCACTCTGGGCCGGGGCGGTCAACAGCCCACCGGCACCCACCAGCGCCGCCAACAATCCCATTCTACAAATCCGAAGTTTTTTGTTCATTGCCATGAACGATAGCCTGAAGTCTGACGAGCCATCTGCAAAACGACGATTGTGTAACATTTAGGATCGTCCGATTCGGGCGGGACGGATTTCCAACGCGGCATCCAACCGCCGCAGATATTCATCACGAGAAATGTCCGCCGCACCCAGCGAACGGGTATGGGGCGTGGCCTGCTGGGTATCGAACAAAACATATCCGCACCGCCGCAGCTCGGAGAACAGCGCGTGCAACGCCAGCGTGGAGGCGTCGGGGCGGTTGTGAAACATTGATTCCCCGGCGAACATTCCGCCGATCGCGACGCCATAGACTCCGCCCGCCAGTTGCCCGTCGATCCAACACTCCACGCTATGGGCGTGGCCCGATCGGTGAAGCCGGAGGTAGGCGTCCACCAAGCCCGGCTCGATCCACGTCTCCTCCCGGCCCGGCGCGGGCGCGGCGCATTCCACAATCACCTCCTCGAATGCGCGGTTGAATGTGATCTCAAACCGGGCCTGTCGCACCCGGCGCAGCAACCGGCGGGAAAAATGGGTGCCCTCAATTGGGATGATCGAGCGCGGGTCGGGCGACCACCATGTCACCGGTTCCGATGACCAAGGAAAAATTCCGCGTTGATAGGCGTCCAACAACCGCGCAATGGTGAGCTCCCCGCCGAGTGCGACCAGTCCTTCCGGGCCTGCCTGCCGTGGGTCTGGAAACGGGTCATCCGGCGCGATGATCAACGGCAGAACACGTCTCATGTCATTCAGAATATAACCGGAAAATGGACTTTTGACAGCCCCGCGCGTGTCCTTAGCCTTCGCCCTGTGCACCGCCTGCTCCGAGACCTTAACCCCCCCCAGAGCGAGGCGGTCACCACCACGCGCGGGCCGTTGCTCGTGCTTGCTGGAGCGGGCACCGGCAAGACCAAAGTCATTACCCACCGCATGGCGTGGCTGATCCACGAGGGGGTGACCCCGCGCAACATCCTGGCTCTGACCTTCACCAACAAGGCCGCCCGCGAGATGAAAGAGCGCTTCATCCAACTGGCGGGCGGAAACTGCACCGCCACCGAGGCGCGCAAACTCTTCGCCGGCACATTTCATTCCTTCTGCGTCCGTGTCCTGCGCCGCTTCATCGACCGCCTCGACTACAAGTCCAACTTCACCATCTACGACGAGAGCGACCAGATGTCGGTGCTGCGCTCGGTGGCACGGGGCGTGGCCGATGGCGACGCCGACCTGCGCCGGATGAAATTTCTCATCGGCCTGGCAAAAAACCGTGGACTGGACACTCCCGGCGACGGCGATGCGGCGCTGGCCGGTGTTTTCCACCGCTACCAGGAGGAGATGAAATTGCGCAATGCGGTGGATTTCGACGACTTGCTGGTGCTCGTGGTGCGTCTGCTGCGGGAGGACCACGAGGCCCGCCGCATCCTTCGCGAGGAGAACCGCTTTCTGTTGGTGGACGAATATCAGGACACCAACGCCCTCCAGTTCCAAATCGTCGAACATCTGGCATCCTCCGAACACGACGTCTGCGTGGTGGGCGACGACGACCAGAGCATCTACTCCTGGCGCGGGGCCGAGCACAGCCACATCCTGCACTTCGAGCGGCATTTTCCCGGCGCGCGTGTCATCAAATTGGAACAGAATTACCGCTGCACCCCGCAAATCCTGCAGGCCGCCAATCACGTCATTCGCAACAACAGCCAGCGCCACCACAAGGAACTCTGGTCCGACCGTCCGTCCGGCGAGGACATCCGGCTGGTCACCGCGCAGGGCGACGAGGAGGAGGCCCGCTGGATCGTCGGCGATATTCTCAACGCCCGCAACAACCTGCTCACCCCGTGGGAACAATGCGCCGTCCTCTACCGTGCCAACCACCTCTCGCGCGCTTACGAAATGGAACTGCGCCGCCTCAAAATCCCATACCGCGTCGTCGGCGGCCAGGAGTTCTACGAACGGCGCGAGGTCAAGGACGTGCTGGCCTACCTCCAGGTCCTCACCAACCCCCACCACGACCCCGCCCTGCTCCGCATCATCAACAATCCTCCGCGCGGCATCGGCAAAACGGCCATCGAGAGCCTCGTCCGATCCAGCCGCGAGGAAGGCTGTTCGGTCTGGTCGCGCGCCATTCAATTCGATCCCGCCGCACCTGTCGGCAAATTCGTCCTTCTTCTTAAACACCATCAGGACGAGTTCCGCAAACCGGACGCGTCATGGAGCGGGCAGCTGCGCGGCCTGCTGCAGGACGGTGGCGTTTACGACGAGCTGAAACGAACCAGCAAAGACGGCACCGAATACAACAACCGAATGGAAAACGTGCAGGAATTCCTTTCCGCCCTCGCCAACCATCAAGCCGAGCCGGGAGCGGTGGTTTCCGATTTCATCGACGCCCTCGTCCTGGACGGACGCGACAAGCCCGATACCGAAAAAAAAGGTTTCGGCGTCAACCTCATGACCCTTCACGCCGCCAAAGGCCTGGAGTTCGACCGTGTCTATCTCGTCGGCCTGGAGGAAGGCGTGCTGCCCAACGACCGTGCCAAACTGGAAGGCAATCTGGAGGAAGAGCGCCGTCTTTTCTACGTCGGCATCACCCGCGCCCGCCGTTGCCTCACCCTCTCGCTCTGTGACACCCGCAAACGCCACGGCCAAGAGGAGCCGCGCCACCATTCCCGTTTTCTCAACGAACTGCCGCCGGACCTCCTCGTCCCCGTGGACGCCACCCTCGCCGTGCACGAAAAACTCACCCCCGAAACGGCCGCCGGTGCTCTCAGCGCGCTGAAAGCGAGTCTCACGCGAGACTGATATGTGGGGTGCGGTGGCAGAGCGTAGCGGACACCGCTTTGGGAGCGCCCGGAGGGCGGGGGTCGGAGGATCATGCTACGGGAATATCTTTCCCGTTCACCAAGATGAAGACGGCTTTTTTCCGCCGACCGGTGCGGTCGGGCCTACAGCAACAGCCCGCCAGTGACGTGCATTTCGGAATCAACGCGTTTCAAATTCGGGCAACATGTCATCGAGCGAAGGCCGCACCGATCCCTCGCGTTCCGGTGTTTCGGTCAGCATCTCCATGCTCGGCGAAGTCATCTCCCCCTGCACACTGATCTCGTCGGCGGTGATCCAGCCCAGCTCGATGAGGGAATCCGCGAAGGTCGCGTTGGTGCCTCCGGGGTAGATGCTGAAAGCTGATTGCAACAGCTTTCGCGCCTCGTCGCCCTTGTCTTCGTGGAATTTGACCGCGGCGTGGGCGAAGTAATACAAAGGGTGGTAGGCCGACGCCAGCAAGTTGTTGATCTGGCGGCGGGCCTCGGCCTCCCGTCCGCCCAAAAGATCGCAGAGGAGAAATTTATAAGTCGCCAGGGCGTTGTTTTGGCCTTCGTTGAATTTCTCAAAGAGGGGGCGCGCCTCGGCGAAGCGACGCTGGACGAACAACGCTTCCCCCAGATTGAACATGGCGGTCTTGTCATCCGGTCTTTTTTCCAACATGGCGCGAAAGACCGCCTCGGCCTCGGGCAGCTTGCGCTGGCGGACCAGAATGGCCCCGCGCAAATTCTGTCCCGCAGGGTGTTCGGGGGCGAGCTGATCGAATCGGGCAAGATGGGATAATGCCACCTCATATTCGTTTTCACCGAAGGCCTGACTGGCTTTTTGAAACCATTCCTCCGCATCGGGATTCGGCGGCGGGGGATTGGGCGCCTGGGAATACAACAGCGGTGCGGACAAGGCGATGAACAGAAAACCGGTTAGCAGGAAGCGTCTCATGTGTGCAATTTAGCAAACCCGCCATGGAAAACAACGGCCATCTGCGCACTGGCCAGAGTTCCCTTCTGCCGTTACATTCTTCCCATGCGCCGCCTGCTGCCCCCGCTTCTCGCATTGATCTTTTGCGGTGCCGTCGTGGCAGAGGAGTCCGGTAGCCGCGCCTATCAGGAAGCTTTCGTTTCCTACAAAACAGGCAAGTTGGAGCAGGCACTCCACCAGGTGGATGCCATACTTGCCGGCGAGACGCCTCCGGCCCGCGTCTACGAACTCAAAGGCCGCATCCTTCACAGCATGGGACGCCACAGCGATGCCCAAGAACTCCTCTTCACGGCCCTCGAACAGGACCCCACCCTCGTCTCGGTTCATTACCACCTCGGTGAGGCCGCCTTTCGCCAGGGTTCTTGGGGTGAATCCGTCGAGTATTTTCAAGTCCACTTGCGCGAGGTTCCCGGACACCGGCCCTCCATGCTCAAGATCATCTACTGCCTCACCGCTTCGGGCAACCTCGCCCAGGCCACCCAACTCATCGGCATGCTCGATCCCATGGACGAATTCCAACCCCACTACTACTTCGCCCGCGCCGCCGTAGCCACCGTGATGGGCCGCTCCGAGGAAAGCGCCGGGTTGCTGCAACAGGCGCGCACGCTCTACGGCAACGAAATGTATGGGCAATTCGAACCCGATTTCCTCTATCTTCTCCGCCACTCCCCGCGCCCGGTGCCCGGCGGCGCGGAAGAATAACAACGGGATTGCCAAATCCGCCACCAGCGGGATACTAACCCCTCGAATTCCAACGGGGCGGGATA
>CAZTYG010000004.1:0-19855 GCA_964617445.1 uncultured Blastochloridaceae bacterium | reverse complement strand
GCCACCATCGCCGTAGGTGGGCGGGATACCCCACTGCAGCCAGCCGTCGATGGAAAACATGCCGTAGGCTCTCTGGCAGGCCAGTGCCAACCTCCCGCCCCAGCGCGGTTCGTGCCCGGCAAATCGCTCCCCCGCGTGAAGATTGGCCAAATCCAGAACCAGGTCCTCCACCGCATATTCCCCGTCTTCCAGTCCGGCGGCAATGGCCAGCCCCGCCGGGTTGTGGAACAACGCGGCCATTTTTCCGCGCCCGCTCAAACGCAGTCTCTTGTCGAGAATGCCGGCGCGCCTCCACTGCCAGACCGGAGTCGGTGATGTCGCCAATTCCATGCACTCCGGACGCCGCGCGCAAGTGAGACATGGACGGAATGGCTTCTTGGTGCGGCGCACCAAACGCGCGCGGGCGGTGTCCACCCGATGGCCGCAGGGCAGGGAGGTCGGATCGATGTCCATACTGTGTTCCGTTCCCATCGGCGGCGGTTCGGACGCAAGCAACCGCCGCCCCCATCGGGCCGCTTCGACCGCCGGATCGTCCGCCGCCTCCATCGCATCCAGCACCGGCTTCCACGGCAGCGCCGAAGCGCGTTGCAGACGTGTCTGCCGGGCCTCGCCCAGTCGCGGGCCATTGCCGCAGGTGATGAATATGCCCCGTTCATCCAATCCGCGCCGACCGGCACGCCCCGCCATTTGCAACAACTCATGCGGCTGAATGCCCCGCGGAATGCCACCCGACATGTATTCCCGCGCGGTGACCAACACACTGCGCAGTGAAAAATTGATGCCGGAACCTAGCCCCAGAGTAGATACCACGACTCGCAGCTGTCCCGCCTTCGCCAACGGCTCGATGAGTCCCGCCCGTTGCGCGTAGGTCAGGCCACTGTGATGGCACGCGACCCGGCTTTCCACCTGCCGGGCCATCTCCTTTCCCAGCACCTGTCGCTGCTCCGCCGTCAGCACCAGGGGATCGCACGGGGGCAACGAAACCGCCAATTGATGGGCAATTTTTTCCGCTTCCTGACGGTGTGGGGCAAAAATGAGCAGGGGGCCCAAGTCGTTTTGCAGCGCCCCCGTGACACAACGGCTCCAAAATCCGCTTAAATGTGACGGAACACGCTTGGCCAGTCCTTCACCATCGGTCTCCTCCAGCGGCACCGGTCGCTGGAAATGCCGAATGACCGCGGTCTTCCGACCCAACCGCCCCAACCACTCCGCCACATATTCGGGATTCGCCACACTCCCGCTGAGCAATAATAATTGGGTGGTTGCCGGTGCCTGAAGAATGGCGGCCTCATAATGATTGCCCCGATTTTCATCCGCAAGCCATTGATACTCATCGATTACCAAAACCGCTGGGGCATTGCCGCGGGTCAACATTCCTTGCAGCGCCTCTAATGTCCCCACCTGGGTCGGCGCCTCCGGATGAAGGGTCAAATCCCCGGTGCGAATCCCCACATTCCAGCCCTTGCGGCTCCATTCCGCGAATTTATCATTGGCCAAAGCACGTGTCGGACACGCATACGCCGCTTGTCCGCGCCAGTGACCGTTCTCCACCCCATACTCAAATACAAACGTCTTGCCCGCTCCAGTCGGCGCATCGATCAAAACATCCTTGCCATCCCTAAGCTCATGAATGGCAGAATGTTGCCAATCATCTGGAAGAACCAGACGGTGCAAAATTTCAAACATCCGCCCCAGCTTGGGTCCAACGGGGCACACGTCAAGCCCTGCTCTTGTCACCACAATGTCATAGCAAAATTGTCCAAGTGGCATGGGCCATGCTAATATTATTGTTGATTCCATCGCCGCATATGAAGTGTGGTCCGAACCGAACATGAGCACCAGTTCCCAACAGGCAGTCCCCGGCATCGGCGTCCGATCCATGAACCTGTCTCTTCGTTCCAAGCAGGCTGATGGTGCTCTTCCCATCAGCGAGGCCCACCTCCACAAACTCATTACCGAACACGTTTCCGATCTCCTTGCCGTCGTGGACATGGAAGGCCGCCGCCTCTGGCACAATCCCGCCTACCACAAAACCCTCGGTTACTCCGCCGAGGAACTGAAATCTCTCGGCATGCACGACCTGCTCCACCCCGAAGACTTGGAACACGTCCGCATTGCGCTGCGCAGCGCCAAACAACAAGGCCGCGAAAAAACCCTCGCCTATCGCTTGCAACATAAAGACGGACACTGGGTCCATCTGGAATCCGAACCCACCGTGGTCAAGGACGCCGCCGGAAAACCCGAATGCATCGTGCTCGTCGCCCGTGACATCACCCGCCGCATAGAAATGGAGCAGGAACTGAGCAAGCTCCGCCAAGTCGAGGCCGTCTCCGCCTTCTCCGAACACCTCGCCCGCGACTTCGAGCAACGCATCACCGGCATTCTCGCCAACCTCTCCCTCATTCGCAGCGACCTCTCCGAAGAACACTCCGCCAACTCCGCCCTGCTCACCGCCACCGAGGAGGCCGAAAAATTCCATGCCCACCTCTCCGAACTCATGGCGCTCTCCACCCACAACGTCGCCGCCCCCAACATCGTGGACCTCCGTGTGCTCATCACCGACCGCGTTCAACTCATGGGCTCCCCCGAACGCTTTCGCACCGAACTCGGCAGCCACGAGTGCCCGGTTCAGGGAGCCGACGAAGTTCTCGCCCGGGCCGTGGACCAGCTTCTGGCCAACGCCCTGGAGTCCGGGGCCACCCGCGTCCATATCTCCCTCGCCACCGAAACCATCGAACACTACCACCCCCTGGCCGGTGGCGCCCTCAACGAGGGCGATCACATCGTCCTGAAAATCCAGGACAATGGCGATGGCATCGCCCCCGTCCACATGGCCGAGATTTTTCAACCCTACTTCAGCACCTGCGGCAAACAAGGCATGGGACTGCCCGTCGCCCTCGCCGCCGTCCGCGAACACGGCGGAACCATCCTCCTCTCCTCCAAGCAGGGCGAAGGCACCCTCGCCACCGTCTACCTTCCCAGACTCAGCCCCGAAGCCGCCGAAAGCCTCAGCGGCCGCATCCCCACCCGCAAAAAACGCATCCTCTTCATGGACGACGAACGTTTTGTGCGCGACTTCATGACCGCGCTGCTGCGCCAGCTCGGCTACGACGTCATCGCCACCCAGGACGGCGCCGCCCTCAACCACGAATTCAGCAAAGCCATGGAAAGCGGCCAACACTTCGACCTCGTCATCACCGACCTCCTCGTCCCCAACGGCCCCGGCGGCGAAACCGTCATCGACACCGTTCGCACCCTCGATCCCGAAGTCAAAGTCATCCTCACCAGCGGCCTCCCCGACCATCCCGTCCTCCAGAACTACCAAGCCCACGGCTTCAACGGCGTCCTGCCCAAACCCTTCACCGTCGAACGCCTCCAAGAAGAACTCGACCGCGCCCTCGGCTGATCCCCCGGCCTCGCCTTGATTTTGTAGCGCGGGAATCGCATAGCGGTTCGCATCGGAGCGACAGGATTCGAACCTGCGACCTCGTGGTCCCAAACCACGCGCACTACCAAGCTGTGCTACGCTCCGGAAAACAACAAATCTAGACCCTCCACCTGACCCTTGCAAGCACCCTTCCCTCCCCCTTCCGCACTCCCCATCCCTGCGGGAAATTTTCTTATTGACGATTATCATACTTTCAGTAATTATTGAAATTAATGACAGATGACAAACAGCCGGATTTGCGGGCGGCGCGCGACGAGTTTGTGGCCGAGTGGGGGGCGATGGGCAGCGCGTGGGGAATCAACCGCACCATGGCCCAGATTCACGCCCTCTTAATGGTCACACCCCGCGCACTCACCACCGACGAAATCATGGAGGAGCTAAGGATCAGCCGCGGCAACGCCAACCAGAACCTGCGCGAACTGGTCGGCTGGGGATTGGTGCGCGGCGTTGTGCGCAAGGGTGAGCGCAAAGAATATTTCGAGTCGGAAAAAGAGGTTTGGAAGATGTTCACCATCATCGTGCGGGAACGCAAACGACGCGAGATCGACCCCGCTCTGGAAGCGCTGGGACGCTGCCGGGAATCGACCCGCCGCCTCAAGGGCGCAGAGGCCGAGGCCTTTCAAAAACAAATCCGGGCGTTGGAAGACTTCGTCGGCCTCGCCGCAAAAGTAATGGACCGGGTGGCTGCCGGCTCCGAAAGCAAACTCCTGCCCCTGGCCATGCGCGTGCTCAAATAAAAAAATTTGCCCCTATGTTTCATAATTTCCTGAAAGTATCGAAACTAAAGAGAAAGGACATAAAGAGATGAATGCGTTGACCGTCATGGCGTTGGGAGCCGCCCAACTCGGCATGGCCGGGCTGGGGCTGGCGGTGCCCGCGTTATTGCGCTTTCGGGAGGGCCTGGTGCCGTTGCGCCCGATGCTGCGTCGGCTGTTCTGGACCTACGGGGCGTATGTGCTGGGGACGAATCTATTTTTCGGTGTGGTGTTGGTGCTGCGTCCGGATGTGTTGTTGGAACCCGGAGTGGGCGCACTTGCGCTGGCGTTGTATTTGTTTCTGTTTTGGGGAGTGAGGCTGGTTCTTGAGCTTGCGGGATTCGACGCCGACGCGGTGCCCCCGGTTTGGTGGGCGGTGTGGGGACGGCGTGGGCTGATGCTCCTACTTGCGGTGATGACGTTTCTTTATGGTCTGTTGGCATGGAGGGCATTGCCATGAACCCGGCCAGTGCTTTAACGCTGCTGGCCCCGGAAGCCCTGGTGATGATCGGCATGGTGACACTGATGTTTGCAGTGATGAAGGGGCTGGTGCTATGGCAGTGGAGGGACAACGAAGGCGGGCACCTCCCGGATAGGCGGACCCTGCTGTTGTTTCTGGCACCGTGGCCGGGGATGAACCCGGCAGCTTTCGTCCGCACAGGTGCTGCACGTCCCCGGTGGTTGACATGGGGGGCGGCGGGTGCGGGCGCGGGACTGGCGCTGCTGGCACTGGCTCACGTGTTGACGGCCATCGGGATCGGCCGCTTCTGGGTGGCGCTGGCGGTGATGCCCGGCTTTAGCCTGTTCCTGCACTTCGGAATGTTCACCCTGCTGACCTGGGCCTATCGGCGCGCGGGTTACGCAGTTGGCCTGCCCTTCGGCAACCCGCTGCGCGCGCGAAGCCTGGAAAAATTTTGGGGGCATTTGTGGAACCGCCCCTTCATTGAACTCACCGCAAGTCTTGTGCTGCGACCTCTGCGCGCGCGGGGAGTCGGAAGGACAGCGGCGGTTTTCGCAGGCTTCATGGTATCGGGTCTGTTGCATGAGCTGGCCATCACCGTTCCGGCAGGCGGCGGATATGGCGGACCGACCTTATATTTTCTTCTGCAAGGACTGGGCTGGACATGGGAGCAACGGCTCACGTTGCGCGGACTTGTCGCACGCGGCTGGACATGGGCGTGGATTCTCATCCCGCTGCCACTGGTTTTCCCGGCGGAATTTGCATATCGGGTGATGTTCCCCCTGGCCGGGTTGACAGGAGGTGCGCCATGAATCCCCTGTCGCCGCCGGTCCGTACCCGCATTCCCAGCGAGCAGGGCAAAACACGTTTGCTGACCGCGCGTTGGAATCCGTTATTTGTAGCGGACTGGCACCGGGTGGTGTTTCTCCATTTCGAGGTCGATCCCGAACACCTGGCCCGGCACGTTCCCTTCGAACTGGATTTGTTCGAGGGTCGGGCATTTGTGAGCCTGGTGGCGTTCACGATGCGGTCGATGCGCTTGCACCGCGGCGGACGCGCCACCGCATGGCTGACGGCACCGATTGCCACCCACCCCTTTCTCAACGTGCGAACTTACGTGCGGCACCGGGGAGAACCGGGGATTCACTTTCTGCGCGAATGGATGGACAACATATTCGCGCGGTATTTGGGGCCATGGGTGTTCGGCCTGCCGTATCGCGGTGGCGTGCTTCGTTACGAACACGAACCGGATCATGGGCGGGTGCATGGCCGGGTAGAGGGGGGCGGGCAAGTGCTTTCGTATGAAGGAACCGCAGCGGATGCGCCCGAAGCAGTGAAGGCGGGTGGGTGGGAGGAATTTTTGTTGGAGCGCTACACCGCGTTCAACCAACACCCGCTGGGCAGGTCGCTGTTTCGCATCTGGCATATGCCGTGGCCGGTGGCGGCGCTCGAAGTCACCAAACTGGAAGCCGGGTTGCTGATGGAAACTCCCGGAGGGAACGACTGGGCCCCACACGCCCGTTTCGTCGGAGCGCATTGTTCACCGGGATTGAACAACGTGTGGATGGGGCGTCCTCACATCGCCGGATAAAACGAATATGAACAACGATAAGAAAGAAAAAATCATCTTAGCTGGCGGCAGTGGATTCCTGGGCGGACATCTGGCCGTCCATTACCGGAACCGCGGCCATGAAGTGCTGGTGTTCACCCGTCATCCGCACGACCGCATACCCGGAGTGCGCGAGGTCGCTTGGGACGGGCACACGGTGGGGGAATGGAAGAGGGAATTGGAAGGGGCTGGAATTCTGGTGAATCTTACGGGTAGAAACGTCAACTGCCGCCACACCGCGGCCAATCGCAAGGAAATTATGGACTCGCGGGTGGATTCGGTGCGTGTGCTCGGTCGTGCGCTGGACGGATTGCGGACCCGCCCGCCGGTGTGGCTGCAGGCCTCGTCGCTGGCGATCTATGGCGACACGGGGGACCGTATTTGCGGCGAGAACGCCCCGGATGGGCCGGACTTTCCCGCTCTGGTCTGCCGCCGCTGGGAGGATGCATTCGCCCGGGAACTACCCACAGACATGCGCGGGGTGATCCTGCGGATCGGCTTCGTGCTGGCGCGGGACGGTGGTGCGCTCGTCACCCTCGAAAAACTCACCCGCTGGTTTCTCGGCGGCACCATCGGCCACGGGCGCCAATGGATCAGTTGGATTCATCTGGCCGATGCCATTCGCGTCATCGATTTTCTGGCACGGGAGCAAACGGCGACCGGCGCATTCAACATTACCGGTCCGCAACCGGCGACCAACCGGGAGTTCATGCGCCGGATGCGTCAGGTCTTGAAACGTCCGTGGGCACCGCCCGCACCGCGTCCAGCGCTGCACATCGGCGCATGGGCAATGCGCACCGAGGCATCCTTGGCCCTGCAGGGGCGAAGGTGCGAGCCCCGGAGGCTCACCGCTGCGGGTTTTCGATTCGATCTGCCATCCCTTACGGATGCATTGGACGAATTATATCAAACCAAAGGAGAAAACAAATGAGTGCGGAAATCATGGAATGGGCGTTGTTGGCCGGCGGGGCCGGGCAGTTGGCGGTGGCGGTGCTGAATCTGATGCTGGTTCGAATCATGGGCTGGGGCGATGCCTTGGATGCGATGCCACTATTGGTGCGCGAGGTCTTCCAAGTGCATAAACTGTTTATCACCATCACCCTGGTGTTGTTCGGGCTGTGGACCCTCGGCTTCGCCGGCGAAATGGCCGTAGCAGCATCGCCGTTGGCGCGAGCGGTGGCGGCGGGCATCGGTCTGTTCTGGGCCGTGCGTACGGTGGTGCAGGTGGCCGGATATTCATCGTCGCACTGGCGCGGCAAAAAAGCGGAAACCGTTGTACATTTCATACTACTGGCCGCGTATGGCGGGCTGGCCGTAGTTTACGCCATGGCGGCGGCGGGAGCGGCGGCATGAGTGGGCTTAAACTGCGGCAGTTTACCACCACGGCACGCCTGACCCTCGGCGCGATCTGGTTGTACCAAGGGACCGTGCCCAAGTGGCTGGGGCAGGGGGCGTTCGAGCTGGATATTGTCGAGCGCTCCGGGCTCTGGCTGGTCTCACCGGAATGGATGATGGCCGCCGTCGGCATTCCTGAAACATTCATTGCCGTCTGGCTTCTATCCGGCTGGCAGCCACGGTTCGCTGCGCTGGCCGCGACAACCTGCATGTTAACCCTGCAAGCGTTGGTGGTCTGGGTGGAGCCTTCCCTTCTGATAGGACCCTTCGGCGGCCTGACCAAAAACTGGGCTCTCATCGCGCTGGCGTGGATGGTGTGGACCGGAGAGAGTTCGAAACACTGCTCCCATACCATCATTCAGCCATCGCCCTCCAACCCTGCATGATTTTTTGGGAGAGGGCGGAGACATCCGGCAAGCGGGCTGGACAGGCCGGGTTCTTTGGGATGGAATGCACGGCCTATGTTGGACATTCGTTTGATCCGGGAGCAACCCGACGAGGTGCGTCGCAGGCTGGCTTTGCGCCACCAAGGCGCGGAATCGGTGGTGGACGAGCTGGTCGCGCTGGACGAAAAACGCCGCTCGTTGATCGCCGGGGTGGAATCTCTCAAGAGCGAACGCAACAAGATCAGCAAGGACGTGGGCGGCCGCAAGGCCCGCGGGGAGTCCGCCAATGACCTGCTGGCCGGCATGAAAGAAAAGTCCGACCGCATCACGGCGCTGGACAGCGAGCTGGCGGCGGCGGAAGCAGAACAAAACGCACTGTTGCTCCGAACCCCCAATCTCCCCCACCCAGGCTGCCCGGAGGGACGCGGGGCGGAGGACAACCCGGTGGTGAAAACCGCAGGCCAAAAACCGGAATTCGCCTATCCGCCTCTGGACCATGTGGCGCTGGCGGAAAAACATGGATGGGTGGACTTCGCCCGGGCGGCCAACATTTCGGGCAGCGGATATTATGTGCTGCGCGGCGCGGGCGCCCGCCTGCAACGGGCACTGATCCAATTCATGCTCGACCTCCACACGCGCGAGCACGGTTACACCGAGGTGACCCCGCCCGTACTGGTGCGCGAGGAGTGCATGATCGGCACCTGCCAGCTGCCCAAGTTTCGCGAGGACATGTATCATCTGCCCGAGGACGATCTCTATCTGGCACCGACTGCGGAAGTCCCGGTGACCAACTTGCATCGGGGCGAACTGTTAGCCGCGGACCAACTACCCCTGTGTTACGCCGCCCAAACGCCGTGCTTTCGACGCGAAGCGGGCAGCGCCGGGCGCGAGTCGCGCGGCATGATTCGCGTCCACCAATTCGAAAAAATCGAACTGGTCAAAATCGTCCACCCGGATTCGTCCTACCAGGAATTGGAAAAACTCCGGGCCGATGCCGAGCGGGTGCTGGAGCTTCTCGGCCTTCATTACCGCACGATCGAATTGTGCGGCGGCGACCTTGGATTCGGCGCGGCCAAGTGCTATGACCTTGAAGTCTGGGCGCCGGGCCATGACGGCTATCTGGAGGTTTCCTCGTGCAGCAACTTCGAGGACTTCCAGGCTCGTCGCATGGGACTTCGTATCAAGGACACCGACGGTAAAAATCGTCTCTGCCATACCCTTAACGGCTCCGGCACCGCCCTGCCACGCCTGATGATTGCCCTGTTGGAAAACGGCCAGCGGGGCGACGGCACTGTGGCCATCCCGGAAGCGCTGCAACCATATTTCGGCGCCGCAGTCATGTAATCCCCTCCGGCGACACACGCTATTGCCATCGGAGGGGGGATCGGGTTATGGTGACGGCATGATCCAGCCGACCAGTCCAACCCCCGCCACACCCGCCGCGCCCACCGCGAAGCCGAAAGCCCGGCGTGTGAATCTGCGCACCCCCGAGGTGATGAGCCTCGTCCAGGCCCAGGTGGAAAGCCATTACCGCAGCCGGGTGGTTGACTACATCCGCCATTCGGGCAACAACCTGACCGCCGCCGATCTGACCGTCAAACTCGCCAAGGCCTTCGGCTTTTGTTACGGCGTGGAGCGCGCCATCGATCTCGCCTACGCCGCCTCCAAGCATTTTCACGACCGCAGCATCTACCTGCTCGGCGAAATCATCCACAACCCGGATGTGAACGACCAACTGAGCGAGATGGGGATCAAATCGCTCAAGGAAAACGGCCACGGTTACGACCTTTCCCACCTGACCGAAGAAGACGTGGTGATCGTCCCCGCCTTCGGCGCGCCGGTGGAAACCATGAACCAAATCAACGAGATCGGTTGTTTGATGGTGGACACCACCTGCGGGGACGTGATGAGCGTGTGGAAACGCGTGCGGCAATACAACCGCGAAAAAGTCACCTCGATCATTCACGGCAAGGCATGGCACGAGGAGACCAAGGCCACCAGCTCCCGCGCTCTCGGCGACGATGGCAACGGTCATTATCTGGTCGTTTACAACCTGGCGGAAACCGACTATGTCTGCGATTTCATCCGCCACGGGGGAGACAAAGCGGAGTTCATGAAAAAATTCGACGGCGCGCACTCGCCGGGATTCGACCCCGATCAGCATTTGCGTTACGTCGGCGTGGCCAACCAGACCACGATGATGCGCAACGAGACCGAGGAGGTGCAGCGACGCTTCAAAAGGGCGATCGAGGACCGTTACGGCGAGGGCAGTCTCGACCAACATTTTCGCTTCTTCGACACCATATGCGGTGCCACCCAGGAACGGCAGGACGCCCTCAAAGTCATGCTCGAAGAGCCCCTGGACCTGCTGATCGTGGTGGGCGGTTACAACAGCAGCAACACCTCGCACTTGGCGGAAATGGGCGAGGCCCAGTTGCCCACCTACTTCATCAAAAACTCCACCAAAATGATTTCACCCACACTGATCAACCATTGGAACCAGCACACCAATGAGGAAGTGGACTCCGCAGACTGGCTGCCATCCGGAAAAATCACCGTGGGTGTCACCGCCGGAGCCTCCTGTCCGAACAACGTGATCGAAGAAACCATTCAGCGCTTGTATGAATTCCGCAGCATCCATGTGATTGATCTGTTGCCCGAACACGCGAAGTAAAGGCGGCTCACGGACTCGCACCTTGCCTTTTGACGTGGTTCACCTCACATCCCCCGTTACCGGTGCCCCGGCGGTGGACCCTCCAGCGCTGGACCTGAGGCGGAGTCCGAGTTGTAGGACGAGCACTTCGCTCGTCGATGAATGTGGATTCGCCTTGGTTCCCGTGGGAGTGATTCCCTTGCGCTGATCCACCTCCCCCACGCGCTCTGAACAAGCACGCGCACCAGGCGGCCACCAAGTCCGGCCCACCCAATCGCTACATGAGGACATACGGCCTACAGTCGGAGATTTACGCGCTTCCGTCGTTCGTAAGGTGCATCTTTATCAAACCGAACTACGGCGCTATGGTTTGTGCATGACACAGGCTCAGGATCCATGGCTGGTTCCGCGATTGCTCAAGCTGAAGGATGGCAGGGACTATCTGCTGCGTCCGCTGCGCCCGGACGACGAGGACCGGCTGCAGGCGTTTTTCGCCTCGCACTCACCCGAGACGGTGTATGAGCGTTACGGTCACATGGTCGGAACGATGACGCGAAAGCGGGCGCATGAGTTGGTGACCGTGGACCAGGCGCGCGACCCCGCGCTGGTGCTTACCGGGACCGGCGCGGACGGCGGGGAAATTTTCCACGCGATTGCGCGGTATTATTTGGAAGACGGCGGGGCATCGGCGGAGTTCGCCGTGGTGGTACAGGAGGACAAACGACGGCTGGGGATCGCGGCGTTGATGCTGCGGCGCTTGATGGATATCGCACGGGCGCGTGGAGTGGCCCGTTTCTGGGGCCAGGTGTTGCCGGGCAATCACGCCATGATCCGGCTGTGCCGCAAACTTGGCATGCGGGCCGGGGCGTCGGGCGGCGGGGCTTTGGTGTTGGAAGCGGCGCTTTAAGCGGCCTATTCAAGCAGCTTCTTTTTGCGCTCTTCGGGGATGCTGCTGGATTGAATCCACTCGGTCGCGGCCCGACGATCGTAGCCCAGCCACTGGCGCAGCACGCGGTCCTGCGAGTTGTTGCGCGAACCCTCGTTGCTGATCGCACCCGCCCACTCGGCGGCGGACTCCGGGTCCAAGCGGGAGACCTGGTTGACGAAGTTCTGAATGGCGTTGTCCCGGGAAGCATCGGCGGGAAGGGGGGCGAGAAATTCCGAGGCGGCGTAGGGATCGTTGCGTGCCCAGGTGCTGACGACACTGCCGATCGCGTTGTTGCGGTCGTTACCTTCGGGGATGGCGCGCAGGGCCCATGCGGCGGCGGCGGCGGGGTCGTTGTTGCTCCAGCGAGAAGCAAGCTGACGGGCGGCACCCGCTGTATCTCCGTTCTTGGGCAGCCGCTCGAGTGCGGCGGCGGCGGCGCGCGCATCATTCTGGCCCCAAGTGCCGAACAGGTTGCTCAATGCCGAGCGGCGGGATTGTCCTTCGGGCAGGGTCATGGCCCATTGCATGGCGCTCGTCGGATCATTGCCCGCCCACTGCGAAACCAGCTGCTGGGCGGCGCGCTCCCGTTCCGAGGACTCGGAGAGCGCGCCAATGACACGCGCCGCCGCACGCGGGTCCTGTTGGGCCCACTGGTTGATGACGTTACCGATGAAATCGACCCGGCCCTGACCAGGTGGCAGCTTGTCGGCAAATTCCCATGCCTCGCGCGGGTTTTCCTGGGCCCAGCTCGTGGAGATGTTGGACAATGCCTGGCCCTGCATTTCCGGGGGCAGACGGGTCATGACGTGATTGATGGCGGCCGCACGGTCCTGTTGGGCCCATTGCTGGATGACCTGGGATTGTATCTGTTGCTTGTTCTGCCCTTCGGGCAGGCTGTCGGCCCACGCAAGCGCATGATTGATGTCATGATTGGCGAGCGCGCGGCCGATGGAATGACCCATCTGGTGGGAATTCATGTCCTCCGGAGAGAGACGGCCGATGAGTGCGGCCGCAGCCTGCGGGTTGTTGTGGGAGAGGTTGTTGAGGAGGTTCTGCAGGACCTGCTGGCGGTCTTCCTTGCGCGAGAGTGACAGCGCCCATGTGGCGGCCGCATCGGGGTCTTTCATGCTCCATTGGAACGCGATCGAAGTGAGCGTATTGCTCCGGGTCTGGCCGTGGGGCAGGGAGTCGATCAGACGCAGCGCCTGCTGGACGTCCTTGGCGGCCACGGCGGAAATCACCGCAGAAAACGCCTGTTGTTGCTCGTTTTGATTGGACAGGGTCCGGGCCCAGACGAAAGCCTCTTCGGGATGATCACCGGCAAGGGTGTGTGCGATGCTGTGCACCATTCCCTGACGTTCCTGGCCGGGGCTCATTTCGGCAAACAATGCCAGGGCGCGGGCGCGATCGGTGCGCACCAGTTGGTGGATGACACCCATCATGGCGGAGCGTTTGTATTGGGGATTGGATATCTGCTCCATTTCGCGCAGGGCACGTTCGGGGTCGGTTTGCGCCATGGCGGCAATCACAATGTTGAGCGCCTGATCGCGGATAGGGGGGTTATCGGAGAAGCTTCGGGCCAACTCCAATGCGGCGGCGGTGTCCTTGTGCGCAAGCATCGGCAACAGGGTATGAATGCCCATGTTCCCGTCCTTGGCCATCCGACGCACCGCCTCCGTCAACTCTTCGACGGAGGCCTTGTCCGCTTCGATAATCAAACGGTAACCACCCCAGGGGTTGTGTCGGGTCTCGGACGCCATGGCCACGAGACGGTCCACGAGATTGCCCGTGGAAGCGGCGGCTTTTTCAGGGTCGTCCCCGCGCCGCGCGGCGGCGTCCACGACGGCCGAGCCGGACCCGGAGGAGTCGGATCGGACATGGGTCATCCCGTCCGAGGAGTGGGTCCCACCATGCCCGGCTCCATCCGGAGCGGTGAACCGACCCGCGAAAAACGCCGCGACGGCAACCAACAGTCCCCCACCCAGTCCGAGAATAACGCCCGGTTTCATGACAACATTAAAGCGTCACAACAGGTCGCTGGAAATAGAAAACCGCTGTTTGATATCACCTGGGTCATTCACATGAATGACTCACGACAATCCGTTGAAGTGATCACGTATGCGACTCAGCGTAAGGGGAGCACATCGGGCGGGGAGAAAGCGGTGGCGTCGCGGCGCTCTGCCGACCGGGGCGGTCGGCCTGCAAAATGCTGCGGCGCATCAGGGCCGTGGGGGCGGCATGAGTTTGAGCAGGCCGATGGGCTCGGCGTGCTCGATCTGCAATTGGTTGTCGTAATATACCCGCAGAAGATAACCGTAATAATGGCGGCTCACCCCCTCCACCGCAGGCCCGGCTTGGTAGCGGGCGCGCAGGACTTCGATCTCATTTTTACTCCAGTCCGGGGGGCTGTTGAGAAAACGCGCTTCAATCTTGGCGGGGACCAGGCGGTCGGCGTCAATCTGATCGTAGAAGTAAAGCTTCACGGTGAGTTTGGCGGGTTGAATGTCTTCGGCGGTGGCGGCGCGGCGCAGACGGAAGTCGCGCTGGATTTCGACGGGAAAAGACGGCAGGGGGTCGGGGGTGGTGGTGATTCCGTCCAAGACGACGCGGCGGGATTCGCCGCCGGCGATGAGACGTTCTTCGAGTCGGCGCGTCTCTTCCAGCCGCATGCGTTCTTCGATGAGGCGCGAGCGCTGGCGGGCCAATTCGACGGTGCCCTCGGCGACACCCCCGAGGGCGATGATGCGGCGCCAATATTCCTGGGCGGCGTGGTTGTTGCCGCGCGCTTCTTCGAGGAGGGCGAAGTTGGTGAGCACCAGCGGGTGATCGGCGTCGATGGCGGCGGCTTCTTTGAGAGCGGCCTCGGCAAGGGTGAAATCGCCGTTGCGCTGGAATTCGTAGGCGTCCTGAGTAAGGCGGTTGATTTCGTTTTGCGGGGTGCGACCGCTGTCCACGGGCAGGCGCGCTTCCATGGTGGGCATGGGCAGGTCGGGCAAGGTGGGTGGGGCGGCGCGCTCGGTGTTGCGGGGGCGATCCAGTTCGAGGGCGGGGCCCTGGGTGTCGATGATGGTCTGGCGGAACCAGAAGATGGAAACCAGGGCGCCGATCTGCACGAGGATGAAGAAGCCAACGACGTAGAGGCCGATGGAATAAACCCGGGGACGGAGGCGCTTTTTGAGCGGATCGTCGAAGGTCGTTTGCTTGTGGATATCAGCCATGGGGAGTCACGCTAGCAAAGGGTGGCGGTGCCGTCACGTGGTTATCGGGGTCGGCGCGATCCAGGCCTTGCAGAACGAGATCGATGGTGCGGCGGGCGGCGCCGGACCCGTCCCGAAGCAGGGAGCTTCCGCGTTGCGCAAGCTGCCAGGCCCGGTCCGGTTCGGTGAGAAGATCATGCAGTTCCCAGACCAAACCGTCTTCGTCTGCCACCTGGCGGATACCGCCGTCGCGGACGAAGTCCTCGACCAGTCCGCGAAAATTGCTCATATCGGGGCCGACGACCACAGGGCGGGCGGCCTGAACCGCCTCCAGAAAGTTCTGTCCGCCGCCGCCGCGCAGACTTTTGCCAATAAATACGACGGTGGCCATGGGGTAGAGAAACTGGAGTTCGCCGGTGGTGTCGAGCACGCAGACATCGACGGCGCCCTCGCGCGGAGGTTGGGAGCGGCGGGAGGCGACCACACCGCGGGACAGACAGATATCCATGATTTCGCCGGCGCGCTCCATGTGGCGCGGCGCGAGAAACAGGCGCAGGCCGGGGACGATTTCACGCAAGTCGTGAAAGACACGCAACAAAAGTTCCTCCTCGCCGTCATGAGTGCTGCCGCCGAAGAGGACAGGGTCGGTTTCCGCCCAACCGAGTTGCTTGCGCAGGATGAGGATGCGGTCGGCGCTTTCGCCGGGGGGCGGTGCGACCTCGTATTTGAGGCTGCCGATGGTGAAGAGCCGTGGTGGGGGAAAGCCGGCGTTGGCGAAGCGTTGGCGGTCGGACTCGCGTTGGATGCAGATGAGTTCAAGGCCGTCGAAGAGCGGGGCCAACCAACGGGAGAAGCGGGCCATGCGGCGGGCGGAGCGGTCGGAGAGCCGGGCGTTGACGAGCCAGACGGGAACGCGGTGACGGGCGGCATGGCGCAGGTAGTTGGGCCAGATTTCCTGTTCGACGAGCAGCAACATGCGCGGGCGGACGCGGCGAAAGAAGGAGGCGACGACCCAGGGAAGGTCGAGCGGACTATAGAGCACCACGGTTTGATCGTCCTCCATGTCCCTGCCAACGGCGCAGCCGGTGACGGTGGTGGTGGTGAGCACAACATGGATGTCGGGACGCGCGACGCGAAGCTCGCGCAGAAGAGCGCGGGCCATATTCATCTCGCCAACGCTGACGGCGTGAATCCAGACAGGCCGGTCGAGTTTGTCCAATCGGCGGCGGACGGCGGAACCGTGGGAGCCGAAGCGTTCGCGCAGACGCGGGCCGACGCTGCCTCGGCGCCTCATGCGCAGGACATAATACGGCCAGGTAAGGAGCAAGAGAACCGGGAAGACAAGATTGTAACCCGCGAAAACCAAGGTTTTCATGGTGTTGCCCTGGCGCGCGGCGTCACTTCTTCTTTCCTTTGGCGGGACGGGCGGCGCGCGGCGGGAATTCGAACCCGGTCTGGCCGTCGTCTTTCAGAACCAGATGTGCCTTGAACGGACGGCGGGTCTTTTTGCTGATGAAACCGGTGAGCAAATCGGTTTTGCGCTCGGTCAGAAGTTTGACGGCCTGTTCGCGCGCAATCTCCTGCTGCAACAACGTGCGGGACATGCTGAAAAGCGCGTGTTTGTTCTTATCGTCTTTTTCCCGGGTGCGGTAAGCGTTAGGCAACTCATATACGGGGACGTTGTATATCGGATGGGTGGCGATGGGCTCCAATTCATCGAAACGTGCTTCGTCTGCGCCATCCTTCTCGTCGTGCTGGCCCCAGTCGAGCTCGACCTCGTTGTTGTCATTGAGCACCACGTTGGCACTGAAGGTGCGTCCAAGGCGGTTGCGAAAACCGTCGAGCGGACCGGCTTTTCGCCGGGCCACCAATTCGCGGACATCGTCGATGCTCATGGTGCGCCCCGCAAGGATGCGGGGGACGGCGAAAGCGCCGTCCTCGGTACGAAAGTCCTTGAGGGTCTCGATGAGTTTGCGGCCCTCGAAGAGCACATCGGTGTCGCCCAGCACCACCTCGGCGGGATCACTGCCCTCTTTGATGCGGCCAACCATATCGCGGGTCATGCCCTCGATCTCGCGCATGAACTCGTCGCGCGAAAGTTGTTTTTGCTCGATCTGTTTGAGTTTGTATTCCCACTCGCCGGTGAGTTCGGGCAGCGAGAGGGCGTCGAGCTTGAGTATCTGGAGGGTTTCGAGCAGGTGGAAAGCTTTGGCGGTGGGCTTGAGTTCGCGCTGGAGCCGCTCGATGTATTCCTCCTTGATGAGGCCTTCGATAATGGCGGCACGGGTGGCGGGCGTGCCGAGACCGCGCTCGGACATGGCGTCGCGCAGGTCCTCGTCATCGACGAGCTTGCCGGCACCCTCCATCGCGGAGAGCAGGGTGGCTTCGTTGAAACGTGCGGGCGGTTTGGTCTGAAAATCGCGGACCTCGATTTCTTTGGTGGCGACTTCTTCGTTGGGGGTGACGGGGACGAGGCGGGGCGACTCCTTGTCCTCTTCGCTTTGCTCCTCCTTGCCGTAGATAGCCAGCCAGCCTGCCTCCTTGAGGACCTTGCCCTCGGTTTTAAAGGCATGGTCACCAACCCGGGTGATGCGGACGGTTACTTCGAATACGGCCGGCGGAAAGAATATGGCCAGAAAGCGTTTGACCACCAGATCGTAGATTTTTTGCTCTGGCTCGGAGAGCTTGTGGGATATCTCGCCGGTGGGAATGATGGCGAAGTGGTCGGAGACCTTGGCGTTGTTGAAGACTCGCTTGGTGGGCTTGATCCAACCCTCGTCCAGGATGCGGGCGGCGTGGGTGCCAAGATGGGTCTGCCGGAGGGAAGCCATGGTGGCGTGAACGGTCTTGACGTAGTCTTCGGGCAGACAACGGCTGTCAGTTCGGGGATAGGTCAGCACTTTGTGCTTTTCGTAGAGCGCCTGGGCAAGGCCGAGCGTGTTGCGGGCAGAGATGCCGAAACGGGCGTTGGACTCGCGTTGGAGCGAAGTGAGGTCGAAGAGCAACGGAGCAACCTGGGTGGCGGGCTTGCTTTTTTCCTCGGCGATGCCGGTGCGGCCCTCGCAGGCAGCGGCGATTTCCCGGGCTCTGGCCTCGTCCCAGATGCGTTCGGACTTCTCGTCGCGGTTGTCGGCCTCGGCGGCCACCTTGTTGTTGGTTGCTTCGGTTTTTTTGAAGGTTTCGTCAAACCAGCGCCCCGGATAGTCTCCGGCCTGTGCGCCGAAGGTGCCGTGCAGCTCCCAGTAGGGCCGCGACTCATGGACCTGAATGGCCTTCTCGCGGCGGACCAGAATCGTGAGCGTGGGTGTCTGCACGCGGCCCACGGTGGTTTTGTTGAAGCTGCCCTTCGGAGAGTTGAAGGAAGTGAGCGCGCGGGTGCCATTGATGCCGATGAGCCAGTCGGCCTCGGAACGGCATACCGCGGCATCGGCCAGCGGGAGCATCTCCCCGCCGTCGCGCAGACGCTCAAAGCCGTCACGAATGGAGGCGGGGGTCATCGATTGGAGCCACAGGCGTTTGACAGGCTGTTTGGCTCCGGCCAGTTGCACAATATAATGGAAGATCAACTCCCCCTCGCGGCCGGCGTCGCAGGCGTTGACCAGCAGGTCCACATCTTTGCGTTTCATCAGGCGCTTGAGCACCTTCAGACGCTCCTCGGATTTGGGAATTGGACGCAGCTCGAATTTTTCCGGGATGACCGGGAGATTGATGATGTTCCACTTGCCTTTCGGCTCGTAGCTGTCGGCGTGGATTTCGACCAAGTGACCCACCGCCGAAGAAATGACGTATTCCTCGTTCTCGTAGAAGTCCTTCTCTTTCTTGAACTTGCCCAAAACTTTGGCCAGGTCGTTGGCCACGCTTGGTTTTTCGGCGATGATCAGTGCTTTGCCCATGAGGTCGTGTCAGTCGGTTTTCACGAAACACTTGCCCGGCAACTGCCGGACCAGCTTTCGCATTTCCAAGCGGAGCAACGTAGAAGACACCTCCGAGGTTGGCAATCCGCTTTTCCGGACCAGCGTATCCAGTTGATTCTCATCATCTTCCATCGCTTCCAATAACTTGCGCTCGGCTTCGGTTAGATCATCGGGCCACGGACGCTTGCCCTCCGCAACGGTCGGCGGGAACAGAAAATCGAACTCCGCGAGAATATCTTCGACCCCTTCCACCAGCTTGGCCCCCTCCTTGATCAGCTTGTGACAGCCCACCGAAGTGGGTTGGTCGATCCTCCCCGGCACGGCGAAGACGGAGCGGCCCTGTTCCAATCCCATGCGTGCGGTGATCAGCGCCCCGCTGGACTCCCCGGCCTCCACCACCACCAACCCATGGCTCAGGCCGCTGACGATCCGGTTGCGCATGGGAAATGTCTGCCGGTCCGGCGGTGTACCCAGCGGAAACTCCGCCATCAACACCCCGCCGCTCTCCACGATCTTGTCCGCCAATGCCTGATTCTCCGCAGGATACACCCGGTCCATCGAGCAACCCATCACCGCCACCGTCTTTCCCTTCGCCGCCAGCGCCCCCTGGTGCGCCAGGGTGTCGATCCCCCGTGCCAGCCCGCTGTTGACCGTCAACCCCGCGTAGGCGATTTGATAAGCCAACTTCTTGGCCACCTCCTGGCCGTAATACGTTGTCCGGCGCGAACCCACCACCGCCACACCGCGCCGTTGCAACGCCGTCAGATCCCCCTTGGTGTACAAAACCAGCGGCGGATCATAAATCTCCCGCAACATCGACGGATACTCCGGGTCCTCGCAATCAATCACCCGCAGTCCCAACTCCTCCACACGCCGCAACTCCCCGGCCAAATCAAAGGACTTTTCCCACGCCCGTATTTCCCGCGCGACCTCCGGCCCCATCCCCTGCACCGCCGCCAGACGTGACTCCGGCGCGGCCAAAATCTCCTCCGGCCCGCCGAACGCCTCGCGCAACCGTCGCACCCGCACCGGTCCGATCAACCGCACGCTGTTCAACGCGATATAACACTCCGTTCTGGTCACCCTCCGGGTTTAGCCTCCCGTCCCGGC
>CAZTYG010000003.1:0-20759 GCA_964617445.1 uncultured Blastochloridaceae bacterium | reverse complement strand
TCGTTTGCTCAGGGCCTCCGGCCCTCATATTCAAGTCGAAGGGCATTGAGCCTGCCGAAAGGCTTTCCACGTATCCAAATCTTATGTTCCTCATTGCCCAAGCCTTGGCCCTTGCGCCCGACCTAAAACCGGGCACTCCTTTCGTTTACATACTCCGCCTGCAATCCGGCGGTCTCTACGTTGGCTGTTCCACCGACTATGAAACCCGCTTACGCGAACACCAAAACGGCACCGCGTGTCGGGCCACAAAACTTGATCCTCCGACTTCAGCAATCGACAGTGAGTTTGAAACAGAAATCCGCAGGCTTGATGAATTCCGAACGATTGATAAAATCAACAGCTTCAACCACACCGTTTCTGTATCCCGGTGCGGCATCAAATCCCACTAGACCACCCCATTTGCCATGCCCATTCACCCTCTGAACAGCCGCTCCCACGAAACCCACAGCCTGGCCCGCCGCTATCTCAATCCGAAGCTGGTCGAGGTCATGAACATTCTCGGCTTCAACAATGTGTATCATCATGCCAGGGGTTGCGAATTGATCACGGACGATGGCCGGCACTACCTGGATTTTCACAGCGGCGAGGGCTTTGCCAGTCTCGGCCACAACCACCCGGCCATTCGTAATGCACTGGTGGACGCGCTGGAAAATGATCTGCCCGACGGCTCCCAAATCCATTTCACTTCGCATTCCGGCGAGCTGGCGGAAGCACTTTGCAACAGACTTCCGGATTCGTTGGACGCGGTCTTTTTCACCAATTCCGGCACCGAGGCCGTGGAGGTGGCACTGAAGTTTGCCCGCTCGGCCACCGGGCGGTCCCGCCTGCTTTCCTGCGAACAGGGCTATCATGGATTGACCTACGGCGCGCTGTCGGTGACCAGTGAACGATATTTCCATGACGGCTTCGGCCCCTTACTGCCCGGCTGCGAGCATGTCCCGTTCAACAACCTCGAGCGTTTGGAAGAAGCCCTCCGCGGCCGGGATGTGGCCGCCTTCATTGTCGAACCCATCCAGGGACGCGGGGTTTCGGTTCCGGACGCGGGCTATTTCCCGGAGGTCCAGCGGCTCTGCCGCAAATATGGCACCCTGCTGATTTTTGACGAAATCCAGACGGGCCTCGGACGCACGGGCAAATGGTTCGCCCTGGAGCATTGGAATATCGAGCCGGATTTCGTGTTGGTGGCCAAGGCGTTGAGCGGTGGATATATGCCGGTGGGAGCCATGATCACCCGCCGCGACCTCTACGACCGCGTGGTCAATTCCCTCGACCGTTGTTATATCCAGCACTCGACTTACGGGCGCAATCGCCTGTCGATGGTGGCGGGCCTCGCCACCCTCCATGTCATCGAAAAAGATGGTCTGGTGGCGCACGCCGAATGGCTCGGAATTCTTTTGCTGGCCGGGCTGCGCGACCTGCAGAAACGTCATTCGCTCATACATGATGTGAGGGGCATGGGCTTGATGGTCGGCTTTGAATTGTGCTGTCCCCAGGGTTTGCGTGCGGCGGTGGAATGGAAACTCGTGCACGCGGCGAGCGAGGGACTGTTCCCCCAGTTGGTGGTCATCCCTCTCCACCGGGACCACCACATCATCACCATGGCCTCCGGGCATAATGATGTGATCAAGCTTTTGCCTCCGATGACCATTCAGGAAAGCCAGATTCAGGACTTTCTCCGTGCACTGGACACGGTGCTGACGGATTGTGCCCGACCGGGAGGACAGAACTGGAAAACACTTTTCACCATCGCCAAGAACACCCTCAACCGCAGCGGCATACCGTCGACGACTCCGACCAAGCCGCCGCTTTCCTGAGTCAACTCCATGGAATCCGCCCTGGTCACCGGTGCATCCGGTTTTGTCGGCAGACATCTGGTGGCCCGGCTTTTGGCCGATGGTGTCCGTGTCACCGCGCTTCTCCGCCCGTCCTCCGGTCCCCTGCCCGAACATCCGCAGTTGACCACGGTGCGCGGAGATTTGAACGACGAGGCATGGATTCTTTCCCACCTCCGGGAGGGGGACGTGCTTTTTCATGTCGCGGCGCGGGTTTCCGACTGGGGCACGGTGGAGGAAATTTGCCGGGACAATGTCGGCATGACCCAAGCTCTGCTCGGTGCTGCAAGTAAAGGACAGTTGAGCCGGTTCGTCCATGTAAGTTCCACCGATGTTTACGGCCACCCCGGCGTGCCCGACTGGTCGGAAGACCGTGCACACGCACCCCGTCATTTCAATTGGTATGCCGCAACAAAACGGGACGCAGAAGAAGCCGTCCGGTCCTCGGTATTGCCGTGGGTCATCGCCCGCCCGGCCACTATTTATGGACCTGGTTCCCACGCCATGATGGGAGAATTTGCGGATACGCTGGCACAAGGTTTCATGTTGTTGGTCAACGGCGGTCGTTCCCTGGCCGGACTGGTGCACGTCCGTGACGTTGTCGAGGGCCTGCTGCTGTGCGCCCGCCATCCCGCAGCATGTGGCCAGGCCTTCAACCTCTCCGCTACCGACGACGTCAGCTGGCGCAAGCTGGTGGATGACATGGCACACGATCTGGGCTACAGCTTTCGCCCGCTGAATCTGCCATGGTCCGTTGCTTCGTCCCTCGGACTCGGATTGGAATGCGGTTACCGCCTCGTGCGCCGGGCGACCGGACTGGCATGTCGTCCCCTGTTATCCCGCCAGGCTGTGCAAATTCTCGGCGTGGACCAATCCTTCTCCCATGCCCTTGCTACCGACGTGCTGGGATACACGCCACAAGTGAGTTATCGCGAAGGTTTGGCGGGAACGGTGGAATGGCTGCAACAGCGCAAGACGGTCCTCACTCCGACCTGATGAGAATCCGGGCGCGTGCCAGCGCGTCGTCGAAGGTGGGCTGAAAATTGTCGCGCCCAATGGTTTCGATAAATCCGGCTTTGCGAAGGATTTGCAGGGGTTGCTGATGGATGCCGCTGAGAATGACCGTGCTGCCGCGCTTTTTCATTCGTTCGACAACACTCTCCAATGCGTTCATTCCGGTTGCGTCCATCGCGGTGACCAGATTCAGTCGCAAAATGAGCACCTGCGGCCACTCATCTACTTCGGCCAAGGCATCCTCCATTTTTTCCACCGCGCCGAACAGAAACGGCCCAAAGATGCGGTAAACCAGAACCCCATCCGGAATTTCTTTGCCTTGAGCAATGTGTTCCGGGCGCTCCAGCATATCGTTCGCGGTAACCCGGCTTACTTCGGTGGTCTCGGAGACCCGCTTGATGAATAACAGCACCGCCAGCACCATCCCCACCTCCACCGCGATCACTAAATCAAAGACCACCGTCAGCGCACAGGTGGTCAGGAGAACCAACGCATCGCTGCGGGGCATTTTCCCCAGCCTGGTCAACTCGTGCCATTCGCCCATACGAAACGCCGTCCTTGACAAACTGAGGCTAACATACAAACCAGTCGGTATGCAATCTGCCAAGCGTGACCCTGTGGCCACCCGCGCAAAGCTGGTGACGGCGGCGGTCGGCCTGATCCTTGAAAACGGTTACCATGCCACCGGGGTGGACGCCATTTGCGCAAAAGCCGGGGTGACCAAGGGCAGCTTCTTTCATCATTTTAAAAACAAAGATGAGATCGGCCTGGCCGTGATCGATTGGTGGGGCGCCATGGGAGCGAGGGAATATTCCAAGGCGTGGGCGGATGACTCCGCCGATCCGCTCGACCAGCTTCATGCGATGTTCGATATCATGGAAGGTTTTGCCTCCCGGCCCAATCAACCCTGCGTGTGCGCCATCGGCATGATGGCGCAAGAGCTATCGGAAACGCATCCTGAAATCCGCGAGAGCTGCGGTCGCGAGATGGGGGTTTGGAACCATCATGTGACCACCATGCTTCAAAAAGCCAAAGCCCGCCACAAACCTGCCAGGCGCTTCGATCCTGAGGAGGTGGCCTGGTTCCTCAACAGTCTGTGGCAGGGCTCCATGCTCATCGGCAAAACCTGCGAAGCCCCGGCCATCATCCGCCAGAATCTCAACCTCGCCCGACGCTTTATCGACGGGCTTTTCCAACAACAACCCGAAAACCACAACCATAACCAAGGAAATCTATGAAACACCTCCCCACCATAGCCGGAGTCCTGCTTGGTCTCCTCTTCATCATGTCCGCTTCGGTCGTGCTCTTTGGGCTGGCTCCCACGCCTGAAATCCCGGAAGACAGCCCGGTGGCCGCGTTCATGGCCGCTTTCGGCCCCACCGGCTACATGACCTTCATCAAAGTTCTGGAACTGCTCGGCGGCATTCTGGTCGCCATCCCGCGCACCCGCAACCTCGGCCTGCTCATCCTCGGACCCATCATCGTGAACATCCTCGCCTTCCACATTTTTGTGGCGGGCGATGGCATCCTCCAACCCATGCTGCTTGGCATCAGTGCATTGGCCCTTGTTCTCCTGTGGTCGGACAGGAAGCGCTGGCTGGCACTGGTCAACCGTTCCGGAGACCCGGAGGCATAAGCCCCATGATCTTGCGCAATCATCCCAGGCATCGCCCCATCCAACCGTGGATAAGCGAATGCAGCTCCCCGGCGACCGGGTCAAGCGGCCCGCACTACTGTGAATTTGCACCGCCTGCGGAACTGGATGGAGTTCTCGTCGGGGTTTGGACGCTCACCGACCGGAGCCATGAAGACACCCCCCTCCATTACCATGTCGTTCCCGACGCCTGCTCGGATCTGATTTTTGACCAACAGGCAGGGGAAGGTTTTGTGTTTGGCACCGTCTCCAGGGCCAAAACAGTGAAGATGAGCGGACCGGTTTCTCTGGTCGGCGTGAGGCTGCAGCCGCATCTGCTCCCCGCATTCACCGGGATCCCGGCCTCTGAGTTGCGGAACATCGAACCCTCATTCCGCGAGGCCGCGATCGACGGCATGCATGGGCTCTTCGAACGCCAAATCACGGATGCAAGCGGTGTCTTCGGTGCCCGCGAAGCCGAATCCCTGGCCCGTGCCGTTGCGGCCAAACTCCGCCCGGAGCGCATCAACATCCGCGCACAATGGCTGACTTCCGCCCTGCTCCACGGCGGTGGATCGGTGGACCAAGCCGCGCGCACCACCGGCTTCTCCGCCCGCCAACTGCAGCGGATTTCACAGCAGGACATGGGACTCCCTCCGAAGTTGCTCGGCCGCATCCTACGGCTCCAGCAATCCTTTCCCACGGTGCTCGGCGGGCAAAACAGCCATGCCCTCACCGCCGTCGAACACGGCTACGCCGACCAGGCCCACATGATCCGCGAGTTCACCATACTCACAGGCTATGCACCCGGATTTTGGCGCGAGCGGAGGATGTCCGATTTATTCAATCAGACCAGGCCCAGAAAGGTTAAGCTGCCCTTGCAAACCCGAAAAAAATGAACCCCACCACAAGAAAGGAAGCCACATGAGCAAACCGAACTTCAAGCCCCAAGGCTACCACACCATAACCCCCTATATGACCGTGCACGATGCGCCGAAGCTCATTGAATTCCTCAAACAGGTCTTCGGCGCCGTGCCCGGCGAGCGCCACGACCGCCCCGACGGAAAAATCATGCATGCGGAGATCAAAATCGGTGATTCCATGGTGATGATCAGTGATGCCTGCGAGGCAATGGGCCCCGCGCCCTCGCATCTCTATTTCTACCTCGAAGATGTTGACACTGTCTTTGCCAAAGCCATTGCCGCAAGCTGCACCGAGATCATGCCGGTGGCGGACCAGTTCTGGGGCGACCGCATGGGCGGAGTGAAAGACCCCTGGGGCAATTTGTACTGGATCAGCACCCACGTCGAAGATGTGTCCCCGGAAGAAATCGAAAAACGCGCAGCCGCGTTCGCTGCATCCATGAAATCCAATACGTGACCACTGAAGGTCCCCAAGTGATCGATTCGAAGCGGAATCAACCACTGAAAGAACGCATCGACCAACGCAAGGACGGCAGTGTCCGAGCCAAAGGAAGCGTCACCGCAGACGGCACACTCTCGGGTTATTGGGAGTGGTTCCGCAAAGATGGAACCAGAATGCGATCCGGTTATTTTCAAGACGGCGAGCAAACCGGTGAGTGGATCACCTACGACCGGAAAGGCCGTCCCTACAAAACCACCCAAATGAAACCACCCACACGAAAGGAAAAATCATGAGCAAATACATCGACGGATTCGTCATCCCCATCCAACCGGACAAACTGGAAGAATACCAACGCATCGCCACCCTCGCTTCCCAAGTATGGAAAGAACACGGGGCGCTTGAATACATCGAGGCGTCCGGCGACGATCTCAAGGCCTGTATACCAGATGGCAAATCCCCCACCGAACTCCTCGGAGCCCAGCCCGGCGAGACACTGGTCTTCGCCTACATCGTTTACAAATCCCGCGAACACCGCGATGCCGTGAACACCAAAGTCATGGCCGATCCGCGCATGAAAGAAATCTGCCCGGGCCAGAACCCGGAAATTACCGTGCCCTTCGACGTCAAGCGCATGATCACCGGGGGATTCAAGGTCATCGTTGATTGAAACCTTAACTCTCACAGAGGCGCCAAGGCACAGAGGATAAAACAAAAAAACAAATAGAACACACCACACCATGAACACACAAAATCAACGCAACCCTGTCGGCTGGTTCGAAATCTATGTTCAAGACATGGAACGCGCCAAAGCCTTCTACCAAACCGTATTCCAAATCACCTTACAGCCCCTGCCTTCACCCGATCCCGATCTGGAAATGTGGGTCTTTCCCGGCATGGGCTGCGAGAACCAGCCGGGATGCAGCGGTGCTCTCTGTAAAATGAAAGACAAAGATTCCGGCACTGGCGGCACCTTGGTCTACTTTTCCTCTGAAGATTGCACCACCGAAACCACCCGCGCCGCTGCCAACGGTGGCCGCATCCACTTCGAGAAAATGTCCATTGGCGAATACGGCCACATCGCCCTGATCTACGACACCGAGGGTAACATGATCGGCCTCCATTCGATGAAATGAGCACTATGAAACGGTATCTCATTGCCATTCACCATCCCGACGACTACGACCCAACTGTGACAGAAGACGATGCGATGCGTCGCGAAATCGACCGGCTTAACGACGAGATGGTCGCAGCGGGAGTGAGGGTTTTCGTGGGCGGCTTGCAACCCGCCAGCCACGCGAAATCATTACACTGTCAGGCCAATGGAACCGTTCTCATTAACGAAGGACCCTACTTGAAGACAGGCGAACATGTGGGCGGTTTTTGGGTGCTGAAAACCCCCGACCTCGAAAACGCGCTGGCTTGGGGACGCAAGGCCGCAGTAGCCTGCCGGGCACCGGTTGAAGTTCGCCAGTTCAATGAGTGAACCAATGACCTCACGGAGGAAAGGCAATCCACTTCGACTCCGTCCAGCCACTCAGGAGGACGCGTCAGTCCTGCGAGGCTGGGAATCGGCACCCCATCTCGATGGGCTGCTCGGCGACGGTGATTGGCAGTGGGAGACCGCCCTCGCTTCAGACCGTCCGGCCCATCGTCCCTTCATCGCGGAAGTGGAAGACCAACCCATCGGCTTCCTGGAAATCCTCGATCCCGCGCTTGATCCGGAGCGCTATTGGGGCGATCTGCCGCCCGGGCATCGGGCCATCGATTTGTGGATCGGCAATCCGGATTTCATTGGCCGCGGGTTTGGCCGGGAAATGATGCGGCTGGCTTTGGAACTCTGTTTCTCCGATCCCGAAGTCCACACGGTTCTTGTGGATCCCTTGGCATCCAACACCGCCTCCCACCGCTTTTACGTGTGCTGCGGCTTTCGCCTGGTCGAAGAACGATGGTTTTCCGGGGATCGGTGTTGTGTATATGCGGTGGACCGGGAAAGTTGGGAGACCCACTCTCACGCGGGATCTTCTCCATAGATGTACATATGGATGAATATGGGTGTATTTCTGGCTGGATTTTTGGATGAATCTGGGTGTGAACAGCAAGGAAGCCTACTACCTGGCCTTGCGTCAAACCCAGGGCACCATCCGCACGGAGTCCCCGGATTGGCAGCCCTGGCTTCTGTTTTTCACGCGCGCCTTGCAGCAGCAGAAGCACCGCTTGGCTCACTGACCTTTTTCACGTTTCACGGGCTGCCCCCCCCGGCCTGCTGGATTGCTTAAGATAGCCCTGATAGAGCATCTCAGCTTCGTGAATCAGTTGTGGCTCAATCTCTGAAATTCGGTTGGGCAGATCCGTGGCTCCGTGCTTCACCGTGAGCACGAACAAGCTCTTATCAAATGCCGCACATACGAGAAAATGCTGCCGGACACGGTAGAAGCAAAGCGATCTGGATACATTGCTTTTGGTTTTGAGCAGGGTGGGATCGTCGCGCAGACGATTCAGGGCGTCCTCAATACTTTTCAGATATTCATTCGCGATTTTACCACCCCATTTCTCAAGCGAATAGGCTTCGATTTCCGCGATGTCCAAGAGGGCGCGGCGGGACAAACCAAGGTAGGCCATGACTCACCAACCGGCTTGCTCGCGCTTTTTCGCGGTGTCGAGGGCCGATCTCAAGCTGCCTTTGAACTCAACGGTCTTCTGATCAAAGAGATCCCGATAGCCTTCCAAAACACCGTCGCGGATCGCAGCGGCTTCCTGACGGTCTTTCTTCTCGCGCAACAAGTCCCGGACGAATTCGCTGGGGGTGGAATACAAACCTTGGTCGCCGCAGTTGCTGTCGATGAAAGCGCGGAGTTCGTCTGTCAGGGAGAGATTGATGGTGCTTGCCATGGGCTTAATTTAAAATGTAGTGAAGCATGATTGGCGTATATTGTCAATATTTGCCATTGGTTCAAATGCGGGAATCATCGAAAACCTGCCCGTACAGCAAGTCGGGGTCGCAAATGCACCGGGTGCTCTATATGATTGAGGGAAGCATCGGGAAGCCCAAGCCATGAAGCCACTTTCCACCGCTGTGTTGCTTAAGTTGGACCGTGCATTGAAGAGGTCTGCCGAACCGGCATACCGCGCCACGATCCGGGATCATTTTCGTTCCAATGTTGACCATTTTTACGGAGTGCGCATGCCGGTCATCCGGGAATGTGCGTCATCCGTGGTCAGCTCCAACGTATCGGAGATCGCCCACAGGTGGGAGCTTTGTGACGAACTCACCGCCACCGGAATTTTCGAACACAAAATTGCGGCTTTTCATCTGGCCCGCGAGGCCAGGCGCTCGTGGGACGGAAGCGAATTACCACGTTTTTCCCGCTGGCTGCATGGGACGGTGGACGATTGGATGGACTGCGACGATCTATGCATCCGGGTTATCGGCGAGTTTTTTCTGCGCTTTCCCAAACAGGCGGGTGCCGTAAGCGGCTGGAGCCGGAGTAAGAACCCGTGGTCGAGACGGGGGAGTGCGGTATCCTTGATTCCTTCCGCCCGACGCGGGAGCCAGTGGAAGCTGGTCCGCTCCGTCAGCAACCGCCTCATGAATGATCCTGAGCATCTGGCAGCGAAAGCATGCGGATGGTTGCTCAAGGATGCTTCAAGAAGCAGACCAAATGATGTCCGGGATTTTGTTGAATCAGCCGGAAAACGGATGAGCCCTGCCGTGCGCCGAACAGCACTGTCAAAGTTAGCAAGGATATGATCATGATGGCACTTACTACCCCCACCGGAAACATCGGCTCAAAAGTTTTTGTCCGTTTGTTGGAGACGGAAACTTCTGCCATCCGGGTTCTGGTTCGTGACCCCGGAAAATTACCTGCTCTGGCCCGTGAACGTGTCGAAATCGTTCAGGGCTCCATGGAAGACTTAGCCGCCCTTCGGCGTCTGCTTGATGGTGTGGAAAGCCTGTTCTGGTGTCAGCCCGACGCAGCCACGGCAACCGATTACGTCGGAGCCTATGAAGCGTTGGCCCGCATCGGGGCGGAGGCCATTCGCGAAACCGGCGTGCAGCGCGTGGTCGCCATTTCGGCCACCGGAGAACCGGGCGACACGCCCGCCGGACCCATCACGGCTCTACACCGCATGGAAAGCATCCTTGCCGAAACAGGGGCAGCTGTCCGCTTCCTGCGCTGCGGTTCTTTTTTCGAAAATTTGCTGTGGCAATGGGAATCCATTCTCGAACAAGGGTGGTTTACTTATCCGGCTCCCAGAGATGTCTCCGGTCCGCAGGTGGCCACGGCGGACATCGCCCATGCCGCGGCGGGTTGGCTGGCCAATGCCGACTGGACCGGGCAAAAAGCGGTAGCGCTGCTTGGCCCGCAAGATTTGACCTACGACGAGATGGCAACGATTCTTTCGCACGCCGTGGGAAGGCCCGTGCGCTACCAGGAATCGACACCTCAGGAATACCTCGTCGCGATGCAGGCCATCGGCCAGAGCGAGAGTGCCGCCCAGGGTCTTGTGGACATGTTCACCTACCTCGCCCGACATTACGCCGTGCCGCCCGAGGTCGACCGTTTGCTTACCCCAACCCACCTCGCGGACTGGCTGGAGCAGTTTTAACAAATAATTAATTGCCAAGCCGCACCGACTTCTGACTCGTCAGGGAAATGGGGAAGGACTACAACCAATCCCACGGTCGGTTACTTCTCAGGATTATTTTCGCACGAGCACCCTCAATGTCCGATTTGTTCAATCAAAAACGGGCGTCATCCCAAAAAATGGAACCGGAAAAAAGTATGAACGGCATCGGAATCAAAGAACTCGCATTCGTCGGTTATCCCGTGACCGACTTCGAAAAGGCGCGCCGCTTTTACGGTGACATCCTCGGGCTCAAGGAAACCATCACTTTCGGCGGTAAGGAGGAAATCGACTGGCTGGAATATGATCTGGCGGGGCAGACCCTCGCGCTGGCAAAAGCGTCCGAACAGTGGGAGCCCAACCCGGACGGCGGTGGTGCCTGTCTGGAGCTCCACGATCTGGATGCCGCCGTCGCCTACCTGGAATCCAAGGCAGTCAGGGTAGTCATGGACGCTCAGGACTTCCCCTTCTGCCGCATGGCCCTCATCGCCGACCCCGATGGCAACACCATTGCTCTGCATCAGCGCAAAGCCAATCACCCGGAAGGTTGTTGAAATATTTACCGTGAACTATCCAATCACCATCGCCGGATCGCTCATATTTCTGGCCTTCCTCGCCCACACTTTTGTGGGCTACCGGGAGTCACTAAGCACTCGCCCGCGCAAGGAGTTTGCGGCGAGTGCGGCAGATGCGGAGAACATCGAAAGGAACTGGGTCCAGATGCTTTGTGCTTTCCAATGGGTTGCTGTCGATTTGTTATTTTTCTCGGTCCTTTTGCTGGTATTGGGAGCAACAGACTTCTTACCCGCCAAGCGCGAAATCTCACTGGTTGCAGCCGGATTGCTCACGCTTTGGGGCTGCGCGTTCCTTGTTCCATTGTTGCTGTTGCAGCGTCGATGGAAAGACTACCTGTTGCTGTGGCAGTGGGCCTTTTGCTTTCTATGTGCCGGGCTACTTGTATGGGGCGCACAGAAGGTCTAATTCCGCGAATCCTTTGCTATACAACCACTACGCACACCCCTCCTCCGCGTTCTCCACCTGACCACTCATGCCATCGCCGAATGTTTTGCCACGTTATCGGCCCTGCCCCTCAAACCCCGGCTGCTTCCCGGCGACGTGCGCAGCCTGCTGCAAAAATCCATCCTGCCCCATTTGACCGTGA
Source organism: uncultured Blastochloridaceae bacterium (assembly GCA_964617445.1). Lineage (GTDB taxonomy): Bacteria > Verrucomicrobiota > Verrucomicrobiia > Methylacidiphilales > CAZTYG01 > CAZTYG01. The sequence goes on along the minus strand of CAZTYG010000003.1, from coordinate 9,127 downwards.
TTTCCCTCACAAGCCGGGATTATCAAAACGCCTTTGAACTCACCACGGAGGTGAACCTCTCCAGCGGCGCGATCTACGACGCCCTTCACCTCGTGGGCGCGCGCAAAAGCGGCTGTGCCACGCTCTACACCCTGAATCTCCGCCACTTCCAACTCCTCGCCCAGGACGATACCATTATCGCTGCTCCCTAGGAATCCGATGTACCGGTCTCAACCCGGCTTCGGTGGAACCCATCCAAAAAATATGAAAACCATCCATGCCCAGGAACTAAATCAAAGACTCGACGGTGCGCTGTTACTTGATGTGCGCACCCCGGCCGAATTCGAAGAGCTTCACATCCCCGGCTCGCGGCTGCTGCCGTTGCACGAGTTGGACGCGGCCAAAGCCGCCGCGATGCGGACGGAAGGCCAGCCGTGTTACGTTATCTGCCGCTCCGGTAACCGCGCGGGGCAGGCGGCGCAGAAGCTGATCGAAGCCGGACAGGAAAACATCATCGTGCTCGACGGCGGAGTGACCGCATGGGAAAAGGCCGGACTCCCGGTCAACCGCGGCCGGAAAACCATCTCGATCGAGCGCCAGGTGCGCATGGGCGCCGGAGCATTGGTGGTAACCGGTGTGGTGTTGGGTGTTTGGGTCGATCCCCTGTTCCTTATCCTCAGCGGCTTCGTCGGCTGCGGGTTGATTTTTGCAGGCATCACCGATTGGTGCGGCATGGGCTTGTTGCTGGCCCGTATGCCATGGAACAACACCCGCCCGTAACCAATTTCCGGCGATGATACCGTCGTGATTTTCGTGGTGCGGGACGGGTTTTGTCAACGCCCTGGCCATTCTGATTTTCTTGGCGCAGTTGCCCGAATTCCACAGTGCCGGGCCTGCCATGTATTTCATGGTGGCGGGTGGACTGGCAATCATGGATCTGTTTCTGCGCCTGACCAAGACGATCCCTGCGCCGTTGCTCTGCATTAATATGCTGACTTTGATCGCCCACCTGACAGGCATGGACCTGCGCACGGTCGGCGACATGGGCCGGCTCCCCTCCACCCTGCCGGTCTTCCTCCTTCCGGACATTCCCCTCAATTGGGAAACACTCGCCATCATCTGCTCTACGGCCTCTTAATCGCGCACAGCCGTCCCCGCCAGATACACCGTGCTGGCCGAGCTCGCACCCGTAATCGGATTGGGAAATTCGACACGCTCTCCAGTCGCCTTGCCAAAAACACCGGCCAACAACCGTTCAAAATCCGCATCGGGTTCGCCATCGGCCCACATGGCGAAAATCCCCTCCGGATGCAACGCCTCACGCACCGCCGTCAAACCCACCTCGGTATAAAACGCCGCATGACGCGGATGCAGCCAGTGGCCGTGGGTGTGATCGATGTCCAATAGGATCGCGTGGGCCTTGGTCTCCGGACGCTCCGGATCAAACCCCCGGCCCGCCGCTGCCAGCGCGAAGAAATCGGCGTGCACCAGTGTGGTGCGCGGGTCCTCGGCGGGCGCGGGCCGCACCGGCAACAGTCCGCGTCGATGCCAGTCCATGACCGGTTCCAAAAATTCCACCACCGCCAGCGACGCGACCCGGGGGCACGCCAACGCGGCCGCTGCGGTGTAGCCCAACCCCAGTCCGCCCACCACCACATGCAACTCCGGCAAATCCAGCAACAACAACGCCCGCTGTGCCAGCGCATCCTCGGCGGCATGAAACAGGCTGCTCATGAGAAATTCGTCATTCAGAATCACCTCATAAACAATTTCCCCATCCAGCATGGCGATTTTTCTGCGCCGCAGACTCAACTCACCCAGCGGCGTGCGCTGATGGTCCAGCTCCTCGAACAACTTATCCATGCCCCACTTTCATGGCACGAACCGGAATCCGCAATCCCTATCCCCTCCTCATGATGCCTTGTCACTCCTGAGTCCGCTGCAATCCGGAGGCAATTTCCGCCAGCCGAAGGAATTCAGCGCGATGGCCATGGGGGTCGTCGCCGCGGGCGTTGCGGGCCAAGTCGATCACCATCGGCCAGTCAGCAACACCCGCCTGTTCGGAACCACGCAGGAGCATGCCGTAGCCGGCCACGGCGGCGGCGAAGCGGAAATCCTCCGATGCCTTGCCCCATACCCCGCCGGCGTCTTTGACCGGCATGGACATGAGCTTGCTGGTGGAGGACTCAGGCTCCTTGTAGCGGATTTTGAGGTAGAACAATTCTGCTCCTGATTTTTTCTGGGTGGGGCCGGGGGAGGCAGGTGTTGGAATGTAACGGTGGTCATCGACCCGTGGGCCGGGCAGATCGACACCAACCGGGACGATTTCATAGAGCGCGGTCATGGAGTGGCCGGCACCGATGTCCCCGGCGTCTTTGGCGTCATTGTGGAAATCCTCACGGGCAAGAATTCGGTTTTCGTAGCCGATGAGCCGCCACGCAGCGACTTGATCGGGGTTGAACTCGATCTGGAATTTCACATCCTTGGCGACAGTGGCGAGCGTTCCTTCCAGCTGTTCGCCAAAGGCTTTCTGGGATTCGGCGAACGAATCAATATAGGCATAGGTGCCATTGCCCTCATTGGATATGGCTTCCAAACGACCGTCCTTGAGATTGCCCATGCCGAATCCGAAGATGCTTAGGAATATGCCCTCATTGCTTCGGGTGCGAATCATCTGGATGAGTTCCTCGCGATTGGTGACACCGACGTTAAAGTCGCCATCGGTGCAGAGAATGACCCGGTTGATTCCGCCGGGTATGAAATGCTCGCGGGCGGTGCGATAGGCCACTTGAATGCCGTCGCCCGCGTTGGTGCTGCCGCCGGCCCCGAGGGCGGCGATGGCGTCAAGTATTCGCTGGCGATCGGAAACCGGTGTGGACGGCAGGGCGATCTGGGAACTTCCGGAATACGTGACGATTGCAATGCGATCATTCGTTTCCAGATTCCGCGTCAACAGTTGCAGCGAGCGCTGCACCAATGGCAGGCGGTTGGCGGGGCGCATCGATCCCGAAACATCGACCAAAAAGACCAGATTCATCGCTTTCCGCTCCCCGCCGAGATCACGGGCGCGGACACCGATGCGAACCAGCCGGTGCTGGGGATTCCATGGTGCGGAGGCCACCTCCACCGCTGCTCCGATGGGTGCATCGCCCTTGGGTTCCCGGTCTTGATAGCTGAAGTAGTTGAGAAGTTCCTCGATGCGCACCGCATCCGATGGAGGCAGGGTGCCCTGCAGCAAAAACCGGCGCACATTCGCGTAGGAGGCGGTATCCACATCCGCCGAGAAGGTCGAAGTGGCCGATTCCGCATCACGGATCAGGCGGAAGCCGCTTTCCCCAACCCGGTCGTAGGTTTCCGTGCCCGGGTAGGCCATGCGTGGATCCGAGGGAAAGGTGTAGTGGTGGGTGGTTCCCACGTGGCCGGACAAGACCACACCCTGTGATGTCGAATGCCGCCCGCCCGCATCTCTGGACACTTGGCCAAAAGACCGCCCACTCCCGGATGACGGAACACTAAGGGTCCCCCCGGTCGAAATGTTGGCCGCTGATTGTAGAGGCGGAAGAGTAAAGGATGCACTCGGAGCCGACGAAATCATCACATCCATGGGCATCTCTGAAGGAGCCATGACATCTGCCAGCTCCAGTGCTTCCTGTATATCTGATAATTCGGGTTGAGGCAGCACAGGTGCGGCGTCACCCGCTTCTGCGATCATGACATCAGCATGGGATTCCTCCATGTGTTGAATGCCGGGCACTTCGGAAACCGCCGCGATGCCGTCATCGCGGCCATCCGTGGACCATGGACGCCAAATGACGATGGCAACCGCGATCAGGATCGCTGCTCCCGCCCACCCCCAGGAAGGTGAAAACCCCCACGGACTCCACCAGGCTTCGCCGCCTTCGCTCGCGCTCGCTTGATGAGAGTTCGCATTTCGGCCGCGTTTTCGAACCCCTGTTACGGATGCATCGTCCTTCGCCATGGCGGAAAGCACCGACTCCCTCCGCACCGGGTCCAGTGCGGAGGAATCGGCTTGCGCGGGGTCGAGGGCCTCGCCACATGCCCGCGCGGCATTCTCCAATTCGCGCAGGCAGGCGGCAAGTTCGGGGTCTTGTTGCAGCGCCTGTTCCACCAGCTCCCTCTCGGAGGGGTCGAGTTCATTCAGAACGTAGGCGGTCAGGCGGGGGTCGTCTTGGGTGATGTTCATGGTTGCAGCAACTCCTTGAATGCCGGCGGGGTGTCTTGTTGGTTCAGGTGTTCGCGCAGCCGGCGCAGGGCGTTGTGCAAATGCACCCCGACATTGCCGGGGGTCAACCCGGTGATCTGCGCGATTTCCTTGTATGAAAGTTCGTGGAGAAATTTGAGGCGGACGATTTCGCGTTGCCGGGGGCTCAGTTCTTCAAGCAGCTTGTGCACGGCCCGGTGGCGGTCGCTTTGTGCAAGCAGGTCGCCGGGATCGGAATCCGGAGCCGGGGGATCGGGCAAATCATCGAGGGCTGCTTGCGGGTGGCGCTGACGGGACCGGTGTTGGTCGATGGCACGGTTACGGCAGACGCGGTAAAGCCAGGGGCCGGGTGGGTCCCCGGTTTCCGCGGGCTCGTGCCGACATAGCTTCAGAAAGGCTTCCTGGGCGATGTCGCGCGCGCTTTCCCAATCCCCGGTGATCTGCCGCGTATAACGCAGCAAACCGGATTCATATTGTTCAAATGCCTGCCGCAGCCAGGCGCCCCGGTTCGAAGTTGGTTCCCATGTGGACATACAGGTGAATGGTTCCTTCCGTATTAACGCCCTGGCTTTCCGGAATATTAGCGGAAAAATGAATATTTTTAGGTCACAGGTCGTTGTTGAGGCGTTCGATCTGCGCCAGCAGGCGGGCCAGCTTTTTGCCGACGGGTGTCAGGCGGTATTCCACATGCGGCAGCGTTCCGGGCAGCTCATGCCTTTCGATCACGCCGAATTCCCGCAGCTTGCGCAGGCGCGCGTTGAGAATCTTTTTGGAGATGCCCGGAATATAGCGCTCCAGTTCGCCCGGCCGACGGACACCGTCGGCCAGTGAAGCCACCACGCCTGCCGACCACTTGCACCCGATCACATCCTCCAGCCGGTGGTAAGCGGACCGTTCGTTCACGCTGAGATACATTTTGTCGCCCGCCATGGCACCATGCTGTCACGCCCCATCCACCCGAGCAACCGGGAACCATTTTGTGCCCGGTTGTGCGCCGCTCCCCATCCACCAACATGAACCCCGTGATGCGGAACCATGCGCCGCGTCACACCAACGAACAACACACCCGAAAGGAAACCGATACCATGAAAAACAAAGCCATATTCTACCACGCCGGATGCCCGGTCTGCGTAGCCGCCGAACACAACATCGCCGCCGCCCTCGACCCCGCCAAATACAGCGTCGAACTCGTCCACCTCGGCGAACAAAAATGCCGCGTTGTCGAAGCAGAAGCCGCCGGGGTCAAGTCCGTCCCCGCCCTGGTCCTCGATGGTCAACCCTACCATATCAACTTTGGCGCGGGCCTCGACGTGCTGAAGTAACATTCCGTATTAAAAACCGGGAGGAGGCGAACTCCTCCTCCCGGCAAGGTCACGCAAACAGGCGGTCGCGCACCCGTCTTTTCAATGGGCGGGGCCATCACTCCATATAATTCATCAACTTCTAAAAAAAGTTGTTGACGATCCTGTGCGCATATACTATGTTCACCAACGCAAGCCATGAACAGAAAACATATATTACAAGTCGGCACCGATCGCGTATTGCGACCGATGGAAGCACTATGCTTCCCCGCCGATGCCACCATCCGGTGGAATTCCTATGGCAATACAAGCCAGGAGGTGCCCGTGTAGGGTTTTCTGTAAACGAACTTTCGACTTTTGGAAAACCCTGCCGGCCTTCAAGCCAGCAGGGTTTTTTTGTTTTTTAAACCAACCAAGGAGCAGTTAGAGAAAGTAAAAGATTTGCAACGACACATGTAAACGGAACCGCAGCTGGGTGCAACCAGCGGCGGTTGTGAGAGTCACCGATGGAGTGGCCACCGATGAGGACCTCGACAATCCTTATCCTATTCGGCCCGACCATTCTGTCAACCTCTAGAGGTCGGCTCACCCACAAATAATCATCCGTTTGCCCAAAAGGGCTACGCAGGAGGTGTGCCCGTAAACACCGAAACATCCGCCGTGAAAACCAGCGGGTTGGACCCCCTTGGGGGTGCAAGAGGTTTGTTCTTTTTGTCTGGAGGCATGGCCGGTGCCGGGAAGACAGACCCCCTGAAAAGGGCAGCCCTTCCCATTTACCAAACACCGGAGACACCCATGCTTCCCCATGCGCCCGTGGTCTAATACCAGGACGGGTCGTTGCCAACGACCAGGCCCCGGAGGATAACCGGGCGGGCGCACCCATTTTCACAACCGATAGGACGCGCACCAGCTTGTGCAGTCGGGACTCCAAATCCCTTCGCGCTCGGGGCGGCACCGAGGCGTCCTGCCATTTTCTATAAGGCTTAGGGGCCGTGGCTCGACTAGCAAGGCACCTGCCCTGCAAGCAGGCTCATGTGGGTGCGAATCCCACCGGCTCCATACTTTCATACCATCCAGCGGGACCGGGGTGTTGGCTCCCCGGACGGTCTCATAAGCCGTCTGACGAGGGTTCGATTCCCTCTCCCGCAACCATTTTTCTCCAAGCCGTTGGGTCGACTGTCAGATGTGTCGAGCCGGTCTGTAAAACCGGTCCCTCAAGTGGTGAACATCGTTGGTGCAACTCCAACCGACGGCACCATTTTCCCGTATGGCGCTACACGCTGCGCCGCGGAGGCCTGGGAGGGCGGGAATCGGCCCGCCCTCCCCTGGCTTGGATTTTTTCGGGCGTGAGAGCGAACAGCAGAGCTACCGGACTGTCGATCCGGGTATAGCGGGGGCAGCACCCGTCACGTCCGCCATTTTTACCTCGGGCACGAGGGAGTAAGAAAACCCGGAGCGTTACCGGGGTGCCCGACCATTTTCCAAGTCCCCGTAGCTCAGCGTCCAGAGCAGCCGTCTTCTAAGCGGCCGGTCGCAGGCGAAAATCCTGCCGGGGACGCCATCTTCTGTTCCCCTGTGGTGTCAAAGTAGCACGGACGCCTGTTAAGCGTTCCGGTCGTGGTGCGAGTCCACGCGGGGGAGCCATTTCAATGCCGACCTAGCCCAACAGCAGAGGCTCCCGTCTCAAAAGCGGGCCAGTCCGGGTGCGACTCCCGGGGTCGGCACCAACGTTCCATCCCTCCATAGCTCAAACAGCAGAGCACCCGACCGATAATCGGAGGATCCAAGTGCAAGTCTTGGTGGAGGGACCATTTCCACGCGCCAATGGTGAATCAGCGATCACGGCTGCCTTCCAAGCAGCAATGTCCGGGGCGGCACCGGATTGGCGCACCAAGTTTCCAAGTCCCCGAGGTGTAGTGTCATGCACACGGGCCTCCGAAGCCCGAGGTAGCAGGAGAATTCCCTGCCGGGGACGCCAATATTCAAATGGCCCATTCGACCATGAGTTAGGTCGGCGTCCTTTCAAGGCGCAGAACCGGGTGCGAGTCCCGGATGGGCTGCCATGCCTCCGTGGCCGATTTCAGAAAGGCACCCGATTCGTAATCGGGACATGCCGGTGCGAACCCGGCCGGAGGATCCGTTTTCCAATAGGAGTTGGTGTAGTAGCAGCATTCCGGGCCGTGACCCCGGCGGGGCGGGTGCAAATCCCGCACTCCTGACCATTTCCATTGCGCGCGACGGAGCTAGCGAACCGGCCCGGTTGCAACCCGGTGGCGCAGGGTGCGATTCCCTGGCGCGCGTCCATTTTGCAGATCCCGTCTCGTCTAACAGTAGGACATCCGGCTTTGACCCGGACAATCGTGGGGCAGGACCACGGGCGGGAACCAATTTCATCATCACCCGGGTGTAGCTCAGCAGCAGAGCAGCGGCGTCACATCCCGCAGGTCGAAGGGGCGGCACCTTCCACCCGGACCCTTTTCAGGCCCGATAGCTCCAACAGTAGAGCGGCGGATTGAAGATCCGCGCGTTGCTGGTGCAACTCCAGCTCGGGCCACCGTTTCCTATTGTCCGCGTAGCCCAACAGTAGAGGCACAGCGTTGAGGGCGCTGCCAGTGGGGGTGCGAATCCTCCCGCGGACACCAATTTCATGCTCCCGAGGTGTAATTGAATTTGCATACCGGACTACGAATCCGTGTGGTTGCTGGTTTGAGTCCAGCCGGGAGCACCCCTTTTCTATGGAGTCGAAGCCACAGCAGACCGGCACCCGGCTTTTAACCGGGTAGGGTGAGGTTGCAACTACCTCCGACTCCACCATTCCTCCAAAGCGTAACGAGCGACGCACCCCGTTGGTATCGGGGAGAGGCCGGTGCGATTCCGGCTGGAGGATCGGTTTTTCATATCGCTCCGTAGCTCAGCCAGTCAGAGCAGTCCACACTGAGGCCGACTAAACCGTGCTGAAACGCCGCTTTCCTGCGGATAAAATCTGCGGCCTGCGTTGCTCCTTAGTTGCGTATTCACGTGAATATGCGCCTTCGTCGCGTCTTGTCCGCAGGATTTTCTTCTTGAAAATCGACATTCCAGCACGTTTTAGACGGCCTCATAAGGGAAAGGTCGGTGGGGCGGTTCCACCCGGAGCGACGATTTTCTTGGAAGCTGAATCCGGCAAGGCCGGAGCCCGTCTCGAAAACGGTGTGTCCCTGCGGGGATGGGGCGCGATACCTCCGGCTTCCTCTTTTTCATCCATGCCGGTGTGGCCCAGCAGCGACGGCAGCCGTCTTGTAAGCGGCCGGGCTTTACGCCCCGCGGGAGTGCGAGTCTCCCCACCGGATCCAACTTCATTCGCCCGGTAGCTCAACAGCAGAGCAGGGGACTCATAATCCTAAGGTCCTGTTAATGAATAAAAACGGGTGCTGCCGGAGTCCGACGGGCTTCCAGCCAAGACGCGAGGAGGGCGAAGGTATTCCTATACCTTTAACCGACGAGCAACGCGGGGTGGGAGCCCGTCGGGCACGGCCCGAAGGGTTGGGCCTGTGGCGAGCGCGGGCTGCGTTGGCCCCTCAGTCATGGGTCCCTTATAACCCACTCCTTCGGGTCCGCCTTTCCCGCGCTCGCCACAGGCCCAACA
>CAZTYG010000002.1:20178-21654 GCA_964617445.1 uncultured Blastochloridaceae bacterium | reverse complement strand
GGCGGGGCGGTAGGCGAGGAATCGAATCACGCGGCGGGCGGTGCGGGGGTGGCGTCCGAGCCAGGCGATAGGACGGTTGTACCAACTCAGCTCACGGTAGATCGCGCGGTGACGTTTGCGGTAGATGGCGGCGACTTGGTCGGCGGCGTCGCCGTCGAGGCCGCGCAGGATGCAGTCGGCCGCCAGCAGCCCGCTGCGCAGGGCGAAGTAGATGCCCTCACCGGTGAAGGGTTCGACGACACGGGCGGCGTCGCCAGCAAGCAGCACGCGTCCGGCGGCGGCTTTGGCGCAGCGGCGGTCGATGGGCGAGGTGCTGCGCCATGCACCTGCCGGGACGCCGGGCAGGAGGCGTTGAAGAATTTGTTGGGGAGTGGCGCTGCTGTGGGAGCGAATGACCATGCAGAAGTTGGCCGAGTTGTGGTGGTAACGGGCGAGGCCGAAGTAGCCTTCGGGAATGAAGCGCATGGCGACACCGCCGGAGGCGGCATCGGCGGGCACCGCGGTGTGCCAACCGATGCGGCGGCAGCGGCGAAAGCCGTCGCGGGCGAGCCCGGCGGCGCGGGATATCCAGGAGTTGCGGCCGTCGGCACCGATGACGAAGTCGGCGGAGAAAATCTTGTCCCCCGCGGTGATTTCGGCGGGAGCGGAGAAAGCCGAGGGCCGGGTGTCTCCGTAGAAATCGACGCCCGCCTCGACGGCGCGGGTGCGGAGCCATTCATCAAGGACTTCGCGTGCGACCATTCGGTGAGGTGGCGCACCGGGCTGGAGGGGTTCGCGCAGGCGGATGCCGTTGGCGGCCAGCTCAAAAGCGTCGGCGTCGGAATGGGGAAGTTTGCGAAAGGAGTCATCGAGTTCTTCGGCGCGCCAAATTTCCCAACAGCGGGGGTCGAGGCAATTGCCGCAGATTTTGGAGCGGGGGAAAACGGCGCGGTCGAGAAGGGCGACTTTGAGGCCTGCCCGTGCCAGGGCGCGCGCTGCGATGGAGCCGGCCGGGCCGGCTCCGTTCACAACGACGTCGTATCTGAGGACGGGCATTCCTTATCTTTACACCAGATTGCCTGCCGGAACCAAGGCAACTTCGCACAACCCGTGCTTTTCCAGCCGGCCACACGGGCCATTTCGAGCAGTTCGGACTGGTGGAAAGCGGCGCGAAAGGACATGACGGCGTCGCGCCGGGTCATGGGATGGCGCAGCCAGACGCGGGTGAGCAGCCATGTGCCGAGCAGGCCAGCCTGACTGCGCTGCAGATCCGTGACCCAGACGCCGAAGCGGGCGACCCGGCGCAATTCGCGCAGGGCGGTGATGGCGTCGGCATCGGAAAGGTGGTGGAGGGCGAGTTGGCAGATGGCGAAGTCAAAAGAGTGGTCGGCAAAGGGCAGGCGGCGCATGTCGGCCCGAACCCAGTCGGCGTCGAGACCGGGTTGACGTCGCCGTGCTTCGGCCAGAGTGGCGGGATGGAGGTCGGCGGCGGTGATT
>CAZTYG010000002.1:558-20168 GCA_964617445.1 uncultured Blastochloridaceae bacterium | reverse complement strand
TACGCGGTGAGATCGGCCGCCCCGCAGGGGCAGTCCAGAACGTGGAGTGGGGCGGTGGCGGGAAGTTGGGAAAGGAGGAAGCGGGTGGCGGTGTGCCCGCCGAAGTGGCGGTTGAGAATGACGAGGTTGTCGAGGTCGGAGCGAAGGTCATCCGGAGCGAGGTCCGGGCGGTCCATGGATTCGGGGTTGGCGGGATCAAAGACGCGCTGGCGCATGGAAATGGGGGCGCGCGCGTTGGAGTGGTCAGGAGGCCGGCTTGTAGAACGGACCGTAGGGTTGGCCCATCAACTCGGTGAGCAAAACGAGATTGTAGTGCCGTTCCATCAGTCGGTCGAGAACGGTGCCGGTGGCGTCAGCGGTCTGGCGGTGAAGATCGTGGAGCAGGATGATGGCACCGGGGTGGGATTGGGAGATGATCCGGTCCACGATGGCTTGGGTGCCGGGGCGCGCCCAATCGCGGGGATCGACCGACCAGTTGGCAACACCGAGTTTGTAGAGCAGAGGAACGGGACCCTGGTTGGTGCGAAAAGCGCCATAGGGTGGGCGAAACCAATCGGCCTGTTTTCCGGTGATGTTGTGGAGCACTTCCTGGGCCTTGCGGATTTCGTAGTCCACGCGGTCCTCACTCATGCGGTTGAGGGCGGGGTGGGTGTAAGTGTGATTGGCGATTTCGTGGCCGGCATCGACCACCTCGCGGGCGAGGGCGGGATACATCTCGGCTTTCTTCCCGATCATAAAGAAGGTGGCCTTGAGGCGGCGTTTGGCCAATTCGCGCAGGACGATGTCGGTGACACCGGGGGTGGGGCCGTCATCGTAGGTGAGGGCGACGCGGTTGCCGAGTCCGGGGCCGCGGGTGATGAAATGGGCGTTGAGGTGCTGGTAGGCTTCGTAGAGGCCGGTGTCGATGACCGGTTCCTCCGCAGTGAGGGTCGGCGTGACGGTGTCGGTGAACGGCTCCGCGCGCAGGGATCGGGGCAGCACGGAGATGCCGCCTGCTCCCATGAGCATCATGCGCAGGAATTCGGAGCGTTTCATTGAGGTAGCATATCCAACGGAAGCGGGGCAGAAAGGCAATTTTTTTCAGAAGCGGCGGCGGTGGCGTTCGTAGGCGGCTTCGAGTTCTTCGTGGTCCTTATAGGGATAGACTTCGAAAATGGCATGGTAGGCTTTTTCGCGCCCAAGGGTCTTGGTGACCAGTTCGGCAAGCATTTTGGGTTCGTGGGCGGTGGTGAGAAAATTGACGAAAACCGCAGCCTCCGCATAGAAGGTGGTAATGGCGGCACCATAAAGGTTCCCGTAGCCGCGTTCGTATTGAAAGAGTTGCGGCAGCGGCATCGATCCCCGCCTGCCCATCTCGCGGCGGAACTGGCCGACAGTAAGTGCTTCTCTCATGCCGAAGTATTCCGCCACACCCTCATTGAGCCAGGTGGGGACCCTGTCGGTGAACAGACGGTTGAAGACCAAGTGGGTCATTTCATGGTTGAGAGTCTGGCTGCGAAAATCAAATTTTCCGTCTTGTCCGCGGGCCGGGAACCAGAATTCGTGTCCACGGCACATGGCACCGCTCCACTCCATGCCAGCCACGCCGCGGGCGAACTCCTGGTATTGTTCCATGGACTCAAAGGCATAGACATGGGACTTGCGTGTGCCCATGAGATCGGGGGGATCCCCAAAGAACGACCGTATGGTGTCGTAGGCTTCCTCCAGGCGCTTGGCGATGCGCTGACCGTCCACGACGTGATGGATGACAAAGCGTTCGGTTTCGATGTGACGCCAATCGCGCTCGCCGTATTTATCCAGCGTGGGGCGTCCCATGTCCTCGGATACGTTTCGATCGGTCAATTCCTCCCACGGCACCACGTCGTAGCGGGTGAGTTGTGCCGGAGTGTCGGAGATGAATGACAGGAGCCCGGCCACCGCGAACATAGGCATCCATAACGTCCTCATTGGACTATTATCCGTGATGAATCAGATGGAAGCAATCCCCGGATGGTCGCAGCGGAAGAGGATTTTTCCGGGGCGTTTTTCCGCGCGGGCGGCGGTGAGGGCGGCGGCATGCTCATCGAGGCGGAATTCTTTTTCCACCGGCAGGATCAGACGGTCTTGTTCCATCAAGCCGACCAGTTCGGCGAACATCGCACGCCTTTGTCCGGCGGAGGCCGCGCGATACCAGCGGGTCATCCAGAATCCGTGGAACTGGATGTCCTGGAAAATGAGGGCGCTGTTGGCGATCTTGAGGGGTTGGCGGGACATGGCGCCGTAGGTGACCATGACGCCGCCCGGCGCGAGCGCACGGCAGAGCAGGGAAGCGCTTTCCCCGCCCACGGCGTTGAGCGCAAGGCGCACCGGGGCGCCGCCAGTGGCTTTGCCGATGGTTTTTTTTATGTCGTCGCCCTCCACCCATACCACGTCCGCGCCGACGGCGAGGAGTTCGTCCACCAGTTCGGGGCGCCGGACGAGGTTGAGGGTTTTCCAGCCCAGCGCGCGGGCGATTTGAATGACCGATCGTCCCACAGCGGAGTTGGCGGCGTTTTGGACGATCCATTGCCCCGGCTCCAAAGGAACAAAATCGTGGAGCATACGCCACGCGGTGGGAGGGTTGACAGTGAGCATGGAGGCCTGGCGCGGGTCCGCGGAGCCGGGTAGGGCGGTGCAATCGGCGGCGGCAGCGGTCAAATGCGAGCGCCACGTACCGCAACCCGGTGGAGGCAGCACCAGCGTGCCGGGGCCGAAACCTTCCACCCCGTGACCGGCGGCCACAACCTCCGCCACACCCTCGTTGCCAAGAAAGGCGGGAAGCTGCGGCTTCACCCCATAGGTGCCCTCAAGTATGTTCAAATCGGCGGGATTGACCGGTGCGAAGAGCATTCGCAGGCTGATTTCGCCTTCCGCTGGCGGTTGGTGGGGAAGGGTGTCGAGCCGGATGTCCGCAGGATCGCCGGTGGCGTGAAGACGCAGCGCAAGGCTGGTGGGGGTGCCGGTCACTTCAGGCAATCACGCCGCGTTGGCGCAGGAATGGGATGAGTTCGTCGGTGCCGAAGTCCGCCAGGATGTCGTCGTTCCAGTCGAGAGTGGGGGCCTTCGATTGGCCGGAAAGTTCCACCATCTTGCGCATGGCATCGGCACTTTCGGAGACGTTGACGATCTGGTGGGGAATGTTGTTTTTCTCGAAAAAATCGATGGCTTCGCGGCACCAGGGGCAGCCGGTTTTTACGTAGAGGTCGGGAAGGAGGTCGGACATAAGCGGTCAAATGCGGAAGTGGGAACCCTGGGAAGCGGCTTCGACGATGAGTCCGGGCGCGGCGTTTTTCTTGGCGGCGGCCTCGATGGCGGCGACAGCGTTGTCGTCATGCAGCGGGTCGTGGTGGTGGAGCAAGAGATGTTTGGCCCGCGCGGCCGTGGCCTCCTTGATCGCCCATTGCCAAGTGGAATGGCCCCAGCCGCGGCGGCTGATGCCGTTGTCTTCGCCCGCATATTCTGCGGGGGTGTATTGGGAGTCGTAGATCATCAGGTCGGAATCTTGTGCGAGGAACTGCACATTCGGATTGAGGTCGTCGCCATGCTCGGTATCGGAGCAGATGGAGAAAACCTTGACCGGTTGTCCTTCGCGGTGCTCCTCGACACGGTAACCGAAGCATCCGCCGGGATGGTTGGTGGGGGCGCCGATGACACGCAGCAGAGATGACTGGCCCTGGATGTTGACCGGCTGGTGGTTGTCGATGTCGTGGAAAATCATTTCGGCGGGCATGTCCTTGAGCTGGACGGGGAAGTTGAGGTCCTCCTGTTGGCCGCGCAGCGCTTTTTCCAAAACGTTGCCCACGAAGCCCGGCGAGAAAGCGAGTCTCGGGCCGTAGAGGTGGAAGCGGTTGCCCTGGCGGAAGGCAGGCAGGAAAAAGGGGAACCCCTGAATATGGTCCCAATGCACATGGCTGAAAAAGAAGCTGGCATCCAGGGGTTGCTTGCGGGCGGCCAGTTCCAATCCCAGCAGCCGCAGTCCGGAACCGCCGTCGAAAATCACCAGCAGTTCATCCGATTCCACCGACACGCAAGTGGTGTCGCCGCCGTAACGGGAAGTTTCAAACGAGCTGGTAGTGGGCGTGGGAATGCTGCCGCGCGTTCCCCAGATGGTGATTTTCAAATCGGGTCCTTTGGTCTCTGTTACAAAAGAATGCCCTTTTTCTAGCGGGCGGCGGTGGCAATGGGAAGCGCGGAATTCAGAAGCGGGAGCGATGCAAGTTGGCAGTTTCGTATGAGTGCCCCCGCTTGCATACGCTCTGCAGGTTGTACATGCCCCATAGGACCGAACCCTATGTCGGAGGCCATCACATCTCCACTTTTTCCCTGTGAATGTTTCAGGTGAAACATTCACAGGGAACCATCTGAATGCGTCACGTGACGCATTCAGATAGAATGATGTGTGGGTGGAAGAGGGAATGGAGGGGAAGAATCAGGAATCGAGAGTCGATTTTACGTGTTTTTATGTGAAAACTGGGGTATCGATTTGCTCTGTGGTGAGGATTCTGCCAATCTTTGTGCCGATGAAACGTGTGCGCGGCATGGGCATGGTTGTGCTGGCGGCCATGGTGTCGCCGGTCTTCGGTGCCGGTGACGACAGTGGTGCGGAATCGGCGGTGCGCGTCAGATCGGAGCAGAGCAATCCACACCGGGCATGGCAATTGATCGAAGCCGATGTGCTGGAAATGGAGTTCGAGTTGAAGCCGACCCAGCACAGCAGGCCGGATTTGACGACGACGTCGGAAAGCCTGCGCCAGAACATGATGTTGCGCCAATCCTACCGTCCTGCGGACGGCTGGCGGGTGGGGCATGATGTCAGCATGGGGATTTCGGCCAGCCGGGATGTGCATGCGTGGGACGCGAATCTTTCCGACGCCGACCAGGTGGACCAGCGCCACAACACCCATCTGACCTATCAGGCGGCGCCACCGCTGTTGCTTCGATTAGCCAATGAATACAGCCAAATGATGGTGCCGTGGAGCGAACACCCGAACGAGGCGGTGCGGCAGACCGCGTCGGCTCAATGGCGTCCCATGAACGGGACCACGCTGACGCCGGAAATCTGGCGGGAGAGGCGCAATGACCATGCCAATATCACCTCGCACCGCAACGGCGGGGCGCTGGCTGTGAACCGGCGGATTTATAGACAGTACGTGTCGCTGACTTTACGGCCCTCATGGACCGATATCGACTACGACACGACCGACACCGTAGATCAGCAGCTGACACGTGTCGATGGGGCGTTGCAGCTGCGTCCGGTGCGGGACGTCCGCATGGACGTGGGTGGCAGCCGCCAGGAATTCCTGCGCATGGGGGATGATGCCGTGGACATTTCGCACACGGTGTTCGCGCAATTTTCCCACCAGGCTGGCGAGGATTTGAGCTGGCGTATGCGCGGTGATTACGAGTGGAGCGATCACCGCCACGAAACCAATCCGGATTGGGACTACGAACGTTCTCGCATCCGACTCTCGGCCGGTCCCCAAATGAGGCTCAACGAACAATTTTCGGCGGTGGCGGAATATCGTTATCTGGTGGACCAACACAACGGCCAGGCGGTGCGTCCGGAGGAGCAGGTGCTCACGGTTTCGGTGCGCGGGGTGTTTTGATCGGGTGTCAGGGACGGGGGCGGGTTTGGCGCAGGGCTTCGTATAGGGCGATTCCGGCGCTGGTTCCGAGGTTGAGGCTGCGCTCTTCTTCGGCCATGGGAATGCGCAGACAACGGTCAGCGTAGCGGGCGAGAAGGGATTCGGGCAGTCCGCGGGTTTCACGTCCAAATACCAGCCAGTCGCCCGGTTGAAAAACGGCGTCCCAGTGGGAGCAAGTGGCTTTGGTGGTGAACAGGTGGAGGCGATCGGCGGGAATGTTCGGGGAGAGGGCTTCCCAGTCGGACCAGAGTTGCCATTGAACACGCTCCCAGTAGTCCATGCCGGCGCGGCGGAGGTGTTTTTCGTCGAGGGAGAATCCGAGTGGTTGGACGAGGTGGAGGCGGGTGTGGGTGGCGGCGCAGAGGCGGGCGATGTTGCCGGTGTTGGGCGGAATTTCAGGTTCCACAAGTACGATGTGAAAAGGGTCGGTCGTGTTCATGGGTAGAAAACGCGGAGGAGGTAAAGTCCGTGGGCGGGGGCGGTGTTGGCGGCGGCGGTACGGTCGTGGGCCAGGAGGATTTCGCGGAAACGGTCGGGGGTGATTTTTCCGAGGCCGGTCTGGATGAGGGCACCCATGATGTTGCGGACCATGCGGTAGAGGAAGCCGTCGGCGCGAAAGTGGAAACGGAGGTTGGCGGAGGAGCCTTTGCGGACGGCGAGGGTCATAGTGCGGACCATGGTGGTGCGCTTGTAGCCGGGGTTGCTGGCAAATGAGGAGAAGTCGTGGGTGCCGGTGAGGTGGGCAGCGGCGCGGTCGATGGCATCGAGGTCCAGAGGCCGTGGCACATGCCAGGCGAGTCCGGCTTTGTGGGGGGGCATGATGGGTTGGTTGACGACTCGGTAGAGATATTCTTTGCCGGTGGCGGAGAAGCGGGCGTGAAACTCGTCAGGGGCAAGGCGGGCTTTGAGGACACGAATATCGGGAGGGAGGTGGTTGTTGAGAGCTGCGATGAGGCGGGCGGGATCGGGAAAGCGCGGGGGTGCGGTGAAGGTGGCGACCTGACCAAGGGCGTGGACGCCGGTGTCGGTGCGTCCCGATCCGTGCAGGTCGATGCGTCGTCCCCAGAGCTGTTGCAGGACGGTCTCGATGTTCTGCTGGACGGTGGGGTGGTGTTTCTGGGTCTGCCAGCCGTGGAGGTTGCGACCGTCGTAGGCGATGAGCAGGCGGTGGACGCGTGGTTGGGGATCGGGGTTCACCCGCGGGTTCAATCCCAGATCTGGTTGAAGAAGTAGGTGAAGCCGATCATTCCACCGAGGCCGTTGGTACCGAGGTTGCGGTTGGCCATGCGGGCGTTGGAGACATGGTGGAAAATGGCTTCGAGGTCCACGGACCAGTTGTCAGTAACAAGGATGCGTGTGCCGATGCTGGCCTGGGGAGTGAATTGGACGAACTGGCCGATGGCACCCTGGGTTTTATCCTCGTAGGCGTCGTTGAGAACGATACCGGCTCCGCCCTGAATGTAGGGCACAACACGCCAGCCGGGCTGGACGAAATTGTAGCGGACCAAGGCGGTGGGGCCGACCATGTAGTTGCCGAATCCGCTGAAGACTCCGCTGGCGGAGAGTTCCAAGATGGCTTCGACGTTGCCGGTGAGGGGGCCGACGTCGGAATGGGGCGTGTTGAGCATCCAACCGAGGCGGGCGTTGGTCATCTGATAGTTGTATGTGGGGGTTTCCGGGCCGATGCCGATGGGAGAGAAAACGGCACCGGTGACCAGTTGAAGCGAGATGCGATCCTCGACGTAGAGGGCAGCGGGCATGCTGACACGGAAAAGTTCCGGAGTTTCACGCTGTGGCATGGTGTCCGCTTCTGCGGGCACGGAAAGAAGCACGGTGCAGAGGACCGTGATCAGAAACAAAGAAGAAAATCTTTTACGCACACTTGAAGAATTAAAGCGGAGTCTCTGTGGCGTCAAGGAAGGATTGCAGGAGAATTTGGGCGGAGGCGCTGTCAATTTTATCTTTTTGTTTGCGGGTGTCGTGTCCTGCCTCGTGCAACATGCGCGAAGCTTGCACGGTGCTGAGGCGTTCGTCCACGGTGCGGATCGGAATGGCGAGGTTTTGCGAGATACGATCGGCGAAGGCGCGGGCGGCTTCGGCCGAAGGACCAAAGCTGCCGTCCATGTTGCGGGGGATGCCGATGATGATGAGGGCGACCCCCTTTTCCGCCGTCAACGAGCGCAAGCTGTCGATGAGTTGCTTTTCGGGCTGGGCGGGCAGGTTGGAAAGAGGAGTGGCGAGGGTGCGGGTGGGATCGCTGAGGGCGGCACCGACGCGTTTGGCTCCGTAGTCGAGGGCAAGGACGCGGCTCATGAGTTGTGCACGGCGGCGGTAAGCGGGGCAACGAGATCGTGAAGGTGGCGGGGTAGTCCGGGGGATTTGCCGTGTTTGCCGATGCAATCGACGATGGCGCTGCCGACAACCACGCCATCGGCGAAACCGGCGACGGCGGCGGCCTGTTCCGGGTTGGAAACGCCGAAGCCGACACACACGGGAAGGTCGGTGGCCGTGCGGATCATGCCGATGCGGTCCTCGATGCCGACGGCGACGCTGGTTTGCATTCCCGTAACCCCTTCACGGCTGACGTAGTAGATGAATCCCGATGAGGCGGCGCTGATGGTGCGGATGCGTTCGGGCGGGGTGGTGGGGGCGATCAGGCTGATGCGTTTGAGCGGCGAGGATTCCGGCCACTCGCGCGCGGCCTCTTCGGGGGGGAGGTCGAGCATGAGGATGCCATCGACCCCGGCATCACCGGCTTGGTCGAGGAATCGTTCCACACCGTAGTGGAAGATGGGGTTATAATAGGTGAAGAGAACGAGGGGCACCTGCGAGCGGGTGCGAATGGTGCGAACGGCATCGAGCAATCCGCCGAGGGTGGCTCCGGCTTCGAGGGCGCGCTGGGCACCAAGTTGGTTGACGACGCCGTCGGCAAGCGGATCGGAGAAGGGCACGCCCAGTTCGATGATGTCGGCTCCAGCCTCTTCCAGTGTCCAGACAAGCTCCGGGGTGGTCTGGAGATCGGGGTCGCCGGCGACGAGATAAGCGACGAAGGTTTTGCGTTTGCCGGACGTTTTGAGGAAATGTTGGTCGATGCGGTTCACAACGGGAGGGAATGGTTTTCCCATCATGACGGGGTTTCGGCAATGATTTTCAGTCCGCGCAGGGTGAGAAGGGGATCGACCAGATTGATTTCGGGCAAACGGCGGTGTAGGAGGCGGCAATCACCGCCGGTGGCAACGACGTGGAGTTGCGGGACGCCAAGTTCGCGGCGCAGTTCGGTGAGGATTTCGCGGACCAGTCCGCTGTAGCCGATGACGGCGCCGATGCGAATGGCCTCCTCGGTGCTTTTGCCGATGGCGCGCTGCGGGGCGCGGAGCTGGACGCGGGGCAGGAGGGCGGTGCGGTCGTGGAGATAGTTGACGAAGGCGTCGAGTCCGGGGGCGATGACGCCGCCCAGGTATTCGGCACGCGCGGAAATGATGTCGAAGGTGACGGCGGTGCCGAGGTCGATGACAATGCAGGGGAGGGGATGGAGGCGGGCGGCGGCGACGGCGTTGGCGAGGCGGTCGGCGCCGATGTTTTCCGGTTTCGGGTAGCGGATGGCAAGGCCCGCCGCGCGGCGCGGGCCGACGACCCAAAGCGAATTTTTGTTCCAGACTTTGGCGAACATGGCGCGGACATCGGGAACGACGCTGGCGAGTACGACGGGAACGCCGGGGTGTGAGGTACGAATGGTGCGCAGCGCGGCGGGGTCGAGGGAGCGGGTGGCGATGCGGGACACACGACCGAGCCGGCCGCCGCGCACGGGGCAGAACTTGGTCCAGGTGTTGCTATTGTCCACCAGCAGAAATGTCGCGCTCATAGGATTTCCGCCGAATGATAGGCCTCGTGCCGTCCGTCCTCACGCATAATCATGAGCGCGCCGTCGTTGTCGATGCCCAGGAAGTTTCCGCGGACAGTGCCGTCGGGAAGGTTGAGGGTGACGGGTTTGCCGGTGGACGCGCAGGCCGCCATCCAATCTTCGCGTATTCCCTCCCAGGGTTGTTCCAGACGGGCTTTGAGGGCGGCGGCCAGAGAGCAGAAGAGTTCGTCACCGTCCGGGGGAGGAAAGCCCGCAGCGGTGATCGATGTGGCGGTGGCGGCGAGTTCCGTGGGAAAGTCGGAAGGTTGTTGATGGATGTTGCAGCCGAAACCGAGCACGGCGGCGTGAATGCGCCCTGAGGAAGCGCGACTTTCGGTGAGAATACCGGCGATTTTTTTGCCGTCGTGAAGCAGGTCGTTGGGCCACTTGATGGTGGTGGGAATGCCGGAGGAAGAAACGAGGGCTTCGCGCATGGCGAGACCGGCAGCGAGGGTGAGACGGGCGCCTTGGGAAGCGGGCCAGGCGGGCCGGACCAAGCAGGAGTAACACAGGCTCATACCGGGTTGGGACAACCACTGGCGGCCGAGGCGTCCGCGTCCGCCGGTCTGATCCAACGCGATGATCCCGTGGCCGAGGGGCGCGCCGTGATCGAATGCGTGCCATACCCGGTCCTGGGTGGAGGAGGCGCATTCGACGACTTGGAGTCCGGCGGCGAACGGGTTATCCGGCAGGCGTCCGCGAATGGTCGCGGGGTCAAAACAGATCTGGGGGAGCATGGCGGACGGTCTCAACGGACTTAGCGGGCTGTTCCCGCAGCAGCAGCCGCTTCTTCTTCGGTCATCAGGTCGTCGTCGGGCACAACCGGCCGTCCTTCCACGAACGTATCGCTGGCACAGCGGATGCCAAGCCACGGGCGCCGGGTGGATTTGGGCTGGCCCATGCGGCGCTGGTTTTCCACCAGCCGCTCGATTTCGTGGTTACCGCCCCGAATGTAACCGGTCTCGCGGTTGATTTCGCCCAGTTCCGGGCTGTATTCCACCCATTCGCTGACGTTGCCGCCCATGGCGGTGACGTCGAACGGGCTGACATCCTGGCGCAGGGCGTTGACCGGGGCGGCACCGCGAAATCCGTCCACTCCACCGGCGCGAAACTCACCGGACTTGGCGTTTTTGTCCACCCCGGTATTGGTGAGAGCTAGTTCATTCTGGCTTCCCCACGGGTAGGTAAGATTCTGGTCGCCGGACGCGGCCCTTAACCACTCGATTTCAGTGGGCAACCGTTTGCCGATCCATTTGGCGTAGGCGTAGGCGTCGTAGTAATCGATATTAAAAACCGCCGTGTTGCGGTTGATGGGTTCGCCTTGATAGAGGCGCTTGCGGGTGACCGCATCCATGATGTCTTCCCATTCCAGGGGAACGAAGTTGTCCTTGATACCGGATGGTGCGTCCGGAGGAAGGAGATTCTCCACTGGCTGGCCCTCGATGGCCCGGAGAAAGCGGGCATACTGGCCGATAGTAACCTCGTGTTTGTCGATGTAGAACCTTTGCACAATGACGGTGGAGCCGTCGGGCTTGAACACCGGGCCGCTGGGAATTTCGACCATGTCGCGAAAGTCGGTGCCCGGAATATCCAGCAAAAAGCCGATGAGAAATTGGTAGAGCAGGAAACCGCCGAGGAGGGCAAATGCCGCCCCGCCGCCGAGCAGTGCGTATAACGAGGACTTGCGGGCCTTGGTGATTTCCTGCGCGGCCTTGATTTGTTCGGCGCGCTGTGGAACGTATTTTTCCGGGGCGAGGGCGAGGTCGATGGAGCGCGCCAGGGGGACGAGTTCCGCAAGTGTGGCCCTCCCTCCGGCCATCCAGTCGAGTAGTTGGCGGACTTGGGCATCGAAATCGATCTTGGGGACGAAGGGCAGGATGACGTAGGCCAGTGCGGCGATGGATTCTTTCTCGTCGGGGATGGGAAAGTCGGCGGGCAGGGCGGTGTTTTTGAATTTGATGACGCCCTCGCTGGAGAGGGTGATGTGCGTGGCATCGAGCGGTTGGTAAGGGATTTTGTGGCTGTGGAGGTGGTTGAGTACATTGGCGCCGGTAGTTGTCAGGCGGGCGATCAGGCGGGAGTCGAAGGTGGCATCGCGGAGGCGGAACTGGAGCAGCGAGGGGGCATCGACCGGCTCAATGGCCTGGAGATGGCGTCCGTCCACCTCGGCCTGTTCGTAAATGGGGTAGATGGAAGGGTGGATGTTGTTGCCCTGTGCCTTGGAGATTTCGACGAAGCGGGACTGTTCCTCCGGGGTGGCGTTGGCGGGGAGGATGTTGAGATAGACTCTGCGGTTGATGGCGGGCTGATGCGCGCTGTAGGTGCGGGCGAGGTAGTTGGTGCCGGCGAAGTCCTGGACTTGGAACGGCCCCAAGTTTTGGCCGCGCAGGTCCTCTTCGGCCGCCTCCAACTTGCGCGCCAGCTCGCCCGGATTCTGGTAGCCTTGAATGATCGGCAGCGGAAAATACTCCGGCAAGACCTGGGAGAGATCGCTTTCGCTGATGACGATCACACTGAGGCTGGGGTTGTTGAGCGCAAGGGAGAGCAGGACATCGGATGCGTCGGCGTTGTCCCACACGACCTCGGCCACCACCACGGCGGGCTCTGCGCGTTCGGATGCCTGTTCGAAGAGTTCCTCCAGCGTTCGACAGTAAAAAAGATGGACCTCGCTGCCGATGGATTCGACCAGCGACTGGAGAAAGAACAGATTGTTCTCGTCAGGGGAGGCCAGAAAAACCTCGGTTGCCTTTCGTGCAGTGTCGTTCATGGCTGGACCTCCCCGTGCGCCGTCATTGGATACGAAGACAATTATTCACCGGAAAGGAAAAGGCAACAGGATTCGACGGCTGCTCTGCCCAGGATACTGACAAACGACACAACGCTCACGATTCGGTCGGAAAATAATGGCATAGCGCCTCTGCGGTCCCTTGGGCCGCGCGCTGGGATGCGATATATCCTCCCTGCTCCAACACTCGGTCCCGCACCACCGCCACCGCGTTGGCCGGACAAGCAAGATGACAGGCGTATTTCAGGTCCAGCATGGGCAGATCGTTGAGATGATCGCCGCACGCAAAACACTGCTCCGGGGTGATTCCCTCCTCGGAAAGAATCAGTCCAAGACAACTGCCTTTCTGATAATCCACATGGGCGAAGCGGAAATATACGCTGTTGCGCACCGTATGAATGTCGGGAAAGGACTCGATCAACGGCGCCAGCTCCCGCTGCACCTCCTCGGCCTGGGCCTCGTCCGCCGCAATCAACCCCAGCGGTGAGCCGATATCGCGAATGATCGCGAGATCAGGGAAGCGGGCCAGTTCGCGGCGTAATTGCTCCAGCGCGTGGTCGGCCCGTTCGAACAAATCGGCATGGATCGCCGCGCACTTCCGGTTCCAATCCTCGTGGGCCACCGTCCGGCCTTCGCTCACCCGGTGCACTTCGCGTTCGACCAGCACCACCCAGTCCGGCCAACAGCGCGGCGAGCGGTGGCGCAGTTCGTCTTCGAGCGACGCCCAATTGCGCCCGGTGTTGATCGCCCAGACCACCCGCCGGGAGCGGCGCGCCTGCTCCAGCCAGTCGAAAAACTCCGGGGCCAGCGGCCCTTCGGCCCCCTCGTCGGTGAGAGTGCCGTCGAAGTCCGTGGAAACCAGCAGCGCCGGTGTGTTGGTGCTCATGGAGAATTAAAGTCCTCCCATTTTCAAAATGGTCGCGGCTTCCGCCGCCCTCAGCGGCAGCACTGAGAGTCGACTCTGGCGGATCAGGGCGATGTCTTGGAGCGACGCGGTGGCCTTGATGGTTTCGAGCGTGATCGGCTTGGGTAAAGGTTTGACCGGCTTGAGGTCCACCACCGACCAATCCTCGCCGGGTGCGGTCGGGTCCGCATAAGCCTCCCGGACCACCTCGCACAAACCGACCACCGCCTTTTCACTGACACTGTGATAATACAAAACCCGGTCGCCTTTTTTCATCGCCCGTAGATTGTTGCGCGCCTGAAAATTGCGCACGCCGTCCCACATCGTTTTCTTGTCCTTCAGCAACTGCGCGAAAGAATATTTTTCCGGTTCCTGTTTGACCAACCAGTGAGACGGCATCGACCAGAACTACCCCGGAACACCGCGATGGCAACCCCGAACCAGATTTGGTTTCGAACTCTTCACGCGCGCTGACCGATCCGACTCCATCGACAACCCCACGACTTACGACACGTGAGTTTCCCACCTGTGAAACTCACGTGTTAACATGTCACTTTCACAGGTGTGAAAGTGACATGTTGGTGGATCGGAGCGGGGTGGGGGCGTCGGGGATTTGCAGCTTGACCGGCGGGGGGTGGTGACTAGATTGCCCGGCTATGTCACAACACAAGAGTCTCCGCGGATCGAGCAAGATCGTCGTGAAGCGCAATGTGCTGAGCCGCTACGAGCGGGTCGAGCTGCTGAAGAAGCGCGGCATGATGCGCGCCGACGGACGCGTTTACGGTCTGCCCAAAACCAAGCCCGCGGAATAAACCCGCGCCTCCACACCCCGTTTTTTTCCGCCGGAGGTGTGCACCGATCATGCGCTTGAACCGATATCTGGCCACCACCGGCCACGGCTCGCGCCGTTCCGTGGAGCAGTTGATCATTGACGGACGCGTCTTGGTCAACGGCGAGGTCGTCACCGAACTGGCCACCCAGGTGGGTTCCGATGACAAGGTCACCGTGGATGGCATGTCCACCCACACCCCCGCCGCGCTCACCCTCGCACTCTACAAACCCAAAGGTGTCATTTGCTCGCGTGAACCCCAGCAGATCGGACGGCCGACGGTTTTCGACATGCTGCCCCCGGACATGCCCCGCCTCTACTACGTGGGACGGTTGGATGTGGACAGCGAGGGACTGTTGATCATGACCAACCAGGGCGAGCTGGCCGAGAAACTCAGTCATCCGCGCAACAAGCTCCCGAAAGTCTATGAAGTCGGCCTCGACCGCCCCTTCGAGCCGGGAGATGCCACCTTGTTGAAAAAAGGCATTCTGACCGAATACGGCAAGGGCAGGGCGGAGTCGGTACGGGTCATCGGCAAAACCATGGTCGAGGTCGTCTTGACCCAGGGACTCAAGCGCCAGATACGCCTTATGTTTCGCGCACTCGGCTACCGCGTCGGCCTGTTGCGGCGGATGAGCATCGGCGGGCTGGACCTCGGCAATCTCAAGCCCGGTCACTGGCGGGAACTCAACGAACGCGATCTGCGCCGCCTGCAAAACAAAAACACCACCGTTCGCCGGGGCAAGGAACGTCCCGGCACCGATGGAACCCGCCCCAAAAAAAGACGGTAGTCCGCGCCAGCTTGGGCGGGGGGTAGGCAACGGATACTGGTACATAACCTCCCACCATCACAGCCTCATATACCAAATCAACTTGAGTTCGCCCAACAACGGGAGCAAAACCACGAATGGATACGAATTTATTTCAACGGAAGTTTCATGCCTTCTTCTGATTCTCGTAAATTCGTGTCCATTCGTGGTTTAATCATTTAAATCCGGTATTAGCGTTCTTTGGAGGGCGACGCGCTGCGGAGCCGGAACGCAGCTAATGGCGCCATTTCTTTATCAGGGTATGGGAGCGGCCCATCAGCGCACGAATGCGGCTCGACGGCGGCTCGCCCCCCAAGTCATGGGAAAGATGGTTCCCGCCGCGGCAGTGCACGGTCTCGCACACGCGACCCTAACCGATTGTAAACACGCACTTGTAGAGACCCGACACCCGCTCTTCTTCGCGGACCACCCCGGTTTCCAGCACCCGTTCGAACAAGCCCTGCTCCAAGTCGCGCAAAATTGGATAACGGTCCATACAGTTGAGAATCGGGGAGTTGTATTCGACGATGAGCAGGCCGCCGTGGTCGGGGTCCCGGACCACCTCGCTCATGCACCCCTTCTCATCGCGGTAGGCCGCCAGTCGCTTCGCGCGCTCGTCCAGGTCGAACCCCGCAAACTCAACAAGCAACATATCGCCTTCGTGCTGATAGATATTGAAAAGGATTTTCTCCGGCGCGTTCGGGCCGTACACTTCCTCCAGCGAGTCCAGAATCTGGGTGGTGAAATTGCTGTATTCCGAGGGGAAAAATTCCTGCGCGCCATCGGTCAGCCGGTAGGCTTTCTCCGGACGTCCCATGCCTTTGGGCCGGCGCCACGTGTCCAGATACCCCTCACGCTCCAGTGCAATACAATGCTGCTTGACCCCCATGTACGAGAGTCCGATGCGATCGCACAGCTCGGATACGGACAAACCCTGACTTCTTTTGATCTCGGTCAGGATCAAAAGTTTGGGATTTTTGGCGACTTTTTTTAGAAATTTGCCCTTCATGCGCGAATGATCTGCCTTTCTCGAAGAGTATTTACACTGTCGGACTTGGCAAGACTTTTTACGCCCAATCCGTAATATGTTGGAGCTGGGTATGATGGTTGACACCACAGGGGGCGCTGATAGATTCCGGCGGCTTATGCCCGATCCATTTCGTATCCTGGTCTTGGACGGGGTTTCTGCCCGCGGGGTGGCCGCCTTGTCCGCTGAAAAATCGTTTGAAGTCATTGAATCCAAGAGCCTTGCGGAAGATGAATTAATCACCGCCCTGCATGGAATGGACGCCCTGGTGGTTCGCAGTCAGACCAAAGTCACCGCCAAAGCCATGGCCGCCGCCGATCGGCTCAAAGTCGTCGGCCGCGCCGGCGTCGGCGTGGACAACGTCGATGTCGCCGCCGCCACCCAGAAAGGCATCGTGGTCATGAACACCCCCGGCGGAAACACCATCTCCACCGCCGAACACAGTTTCTCCATGCTGTTGTCACTGGCCCGACACATTCCCCAAGCGCACGCCTCCATCCAGGATGGCAAATGGGACCGCAAAAGTTACCAAGGCGTTGAGATCAACAACAAAGTCCTCGGCGTCGTCGGCATGGGCCGCATCGGCACCGAAGTCGCCCGCCGCGCCATCGCCTTCGGCATGAGGGTGCTCGCCTACGATCCCTATCTCTCCATGGGCAAAGCCCGCAGCATGCAGGTCGAACTCTACGAAAAAATCGAGGAAATGGTCCCGCACTGCGACTTCATCACCTTGCACATCCCGATGAGCGCCGAAACCAAGGGACTCTTCGGCTCCAAACTCCTGCCCTTGTGCAAAGACGGCATCCGCCTGGTCAACTGCGCCCGCGGCGGCCTCATCGACGAAGCTTGCCTCGTCGATGCCATCCGGTCCGGCAAGGTCGCCGGCGCCGCCATCGACGTCTTCGAGCAGGAACCCCTGCCCGCCGACCACCCCTTTCGCGGCGTCCCGCAGATCATCATGACCCCCCACCTCGGAGCCTCCACTGCGGAGGCTCAGGAAAGCGTCGGTATTGAAATCGCCGAGTCCATTCGCGACATGCTTCTCGACGGCTCCGTGCGCAACGCCGTCAACATGCCCAACGTCGATGCCAAGACCCTCGCTGTCATGCGCCCCTACCTGGAACTGGGCCGCAAACTAGGCCTCGCGTTGAGCCAGATCGCCCCCGCCCGCTGCGAGGCATTCACCGTGAACTACTCCGGCAAGATCAAAGAACACGAAACCTCCGCCGTCAGCCGCGCCGCCCTCCGCGGATTCCTCCTTAACGCCATCGGCACCGACGTCAACGAGGTCAATGTCATCCATCACGCCGACAACCTCGGACTCAAATTCAGCGAAACCAAACTCAGCGAAGTCGGCGACTATACCGAAATGGTCACCCTCAAAGCCCGTGCCTGCTCCTCCGAAGAAACCTTCGAAATCAGCGGCACCTTCTTCGGCGCCACCCCCCGCATCGTCCGTATCAACGGCCAGTATCTGGAGGCCAAACCCGAAGGCGTCCTCCTCGTCATGGAAAACAAAGACCGCCCGGGCATCGTCGGCTGGGTGGGAAGCCTCCTCGGCAAGCACAACGTCAACATCGCCAGCATGTCCCTCGGCCGCTCCGCTCCCGGTAGCGAGGCACTCAGCGTGCTCAACCTCGACTCCCTTCCCGGCGACGCCGTGCTCAAGGAACTCATCAATGACCCCGACGTCCACTCCGTTCGGGTCATCGAGCTCTGACTAAATCCGGACCGTCTCCCCAATCTCCGGCAGCAGCAACTCCAATCCGGCACGCTCGAACACCTGCCGCGCGACCGCATGGTCGATTTTGATCGGCGGAAACGTGTCGTAGTGCACCCCGACGACCTTTTTCGCTCCCACCCATTGCGCCGCCTTCACCGCGTCCTGCGCACCCATCGTGAAATTGTCGCCGATGCATAGAACCGCGAAGTCCGGACGCGCGGTTTCGCCGATGATCTTCATGTCATACGTCAGCGCCGTGTCCCCGGAATAATAGAATGTTGTTCCTTCCGCCCGGATCAGGAATCCTCCCGGATTGCCGCCATACGTACCGTCCGGCAGCACCGAGGAATGAATCGCGCTGGTGAACTGCGCCCGGCCGAATGGAAAATCATAGCCGCCGCCGTGGTTGAGTGGATGCGCGTTGGCAACACCCTGGTTGCCCAGCCACCCATAAATCTCATAGTTGCTGATCACCAACGCCCCCGTGCGCTTGGCGATCGCCACCGCGTCCGCGATGTGATCGGCATGCCCGTGGCTGATCAAAATGAAATCCGCCGGAACTGTTGCCGGATCGGCTTTTCCCTCCGCCAGCGGATTGGGGGAGATGAACGGATCGAACAACAGATGCTTGCCATGGAGTTCCACGCCGAAGCAGGAGTGGCCGTAATACGTGAAAGGTGTGGACATGCGGGGAAGTATAAGGAGCCCGCCGCCGCAGTTCAAGACCCCGCAGTCGGTCCGTGCGGTCGAATACGTATTACGCCGCAGCCCGGCACCACCTGAGGGCCACGGAGGAAAACCGGCTTTTAATCAACCCAAGGAAATCCGCCTTGTTCGCTTTTGTTTTCATTTCCAGTAGATCGTGGGCTGCGGACCATATTTTTTTAACCTGTATCGGTAATACCAAAATGCTGCAGCAATGCCAACAAAGATGGACCAAGCTGCCCTCCACATGAATGGACTGCTTGAAATGCGGCAACAATCATGCCAGCGACTAGACAAATATGCTCAGGCATCCCGTAGCGTTCTTCATGGTTGGATGGTTGTTTTGATCACAATCCTCGGAATAACTGGCTTTGGAGTATTTATAGCCTCAGCGCTGCTCTACCCAAGATGCCGACGCAGCACCCTCGGAGTATCAATAGCATGTCTATTGATCGGCCTGACAGCCGTATCAGTAGTATTGTTTGCACCGGATGACTACATGCTCAGACTTCCTGATTTCTTGGCAGGAATTCTACACCCTTATCGTCTAGGGTTAATGTTTCCGCTGTTGATTTTTGGGGCTATCGGCCTTGCTGGCATCGGCACACGAATTGCTCTTATGAAGCTAACAAGAAGAAACATCGAACGAAGCGGTTCACCCAATCCCCCTCCGCCGTCGGCTCCTGTGGATGGAAGACCGACGGACTTTGGATAAATATATGATGGCTCGAATGATCTCAGGTTGGTTGGCAGTGGCAACCTCGACAGTTGTGGCATTCTTTCTTTTTGTCTTATCAAGATTGAGCCAGTATGGGATTGAATTGATGCTTGGTAACAGACCATTACCCGGGCTTTCGACATGGTTTTATCCTCCTAGTATATGGCCCTACTGGTTTCCTTTAATCGGGGCAGCGGTGGCGATATTTTGCACCCTGCGCGCCCGACAATCCGATGCCGCATGGCTGTTGTGCGTAACCATAAACCTGTGTCTCTGCCTTATTTTTATGGCCGTGTATATTATTGCCATCAGTCTGCCTTTCATTCCCATGAGAATAGGAATAATGTCAGCAGACTAAATCGCAACCATGCCGTGCAATTCGTTTAAACCACTGATTACGCTGATCAACACTGATGAAGCAGACCATGGTGAGGCATCAGGGGATAGATGACTTCCGGACGTTAAAAATCTATGACACCAGAAGAAAAAACTGAACTGAAGATGCTTATATCGGAATCCGAAAAACGGGTTCATCATCACATTAAT
>CAZTYG010000002.1:0-548 GCA_964617445.1 uncultured Blastochloridaceae bacterium | reverse complement strand
TCCGCCGTCGCATGACGACCGGACTAATATTTCTGTTTCTGGCAGTTTTATTTCCAGGCTTCGCCATACTCTTTGTTGTTGTCGGTGTTCTAGTAATGCTGTTTTATCCCATATTCGCCGCGATCGCATCGCCCATCCAAAAGTGGCGCAACGCATCTGCTCTCCGCAAGGTGGAGCAAGAAAATCAAAGATTTAGACAAACCGCAGAACAAGAGCATTGACCCAATGGCTTACGCGTTTCGCGTTCCGGCCCTGAGTGATGCACGTCGTTCGATCTTATCATGAAAAAGTGCCTAATTGTAATTGCGTTGACCTTAGAATCGAACCATGCCGTGCAATTCCCTACAGCGTCACGCCTGCTGCGGAGCAGGAGCCGCGCCGCTTCCGGTCATGAGTGACGGCGAACGATCAATATATCTTGCGTGCGTAGCACATTCCGACTACATTCGGGCATGGCATTAAAAGAAACTTACGTGCGGGCGCGGGTAGATGATCGTCTCAAGCGGGAGTCGGAGAAGATTCTGGACGCTCTTGGATTGACCACGACC
>CAZTYG010000001.1:13780-27016 GCA_964617445.1 uncultured Blastochloridaceae bacterium | reverse complement strand
ACCGTTGTCGGGGAAACCCGACCGGAGGTTCGAATCCTCTCCACACCGCAGGTGCGTCGGCGATAGCCGACTTATCATCATGGATTCGAACGCCGTTCGATTGCCCACTGCGAAGCAGTCATCGGAAACCCGGCCCGGAGGGCGCAAAAAGCAAAGACGAGGGTAGTCCCATTCCTCTCCACACCGCAGGTGCGTCGGCGATAGCCGACTTATCATCATGGATTCGAACGCCGTTCGATTGCCCACTGCGAAGCAGTCATCGGAAACCCGGCCCGGAGGGCGCCTATGACGAGGAGTTCGCCCGTCGTTTTGTCGGGGCTGTTATTTAAACGAAACCTTGGGGGCTTCTTTTTGGGCCTGGTCGGTGATTTCGAACATTTCGGCGCGGTCGAAGCCGAACATGCCTACGAAGAGGTTGTTGGGAAAGGTCTCGCGTTTGACGTTGTAGTGCATGACCGCGTCGTTGTAGGCCTGGCGGGCGAAGGCGACTTTGTTCTCGGTGGATGTGAGTTCCTCGGAGAGCTGGCGCATGTTCTGATCGGCCTTGAGGTTGGGGTAGGCTTCGACGACGGCGAAAAGTCGTCCAAGAGCGCCAGTGAGGGCGGCTTCGGCACCGGCGACGCCGGCAATGGCCCCGGGCTGGGAGGGGTTGGCCGCCGCCTTCTGGTTGGCTCCGGCGGCCTGATTCCGTGCGGCGATAACGGCTTCCAGCGTCTCGCGCTCGTGGGAGAGGTAAGCCCGGGCGGTTTCGACCAGATTGGGGATTAGGTCGTAGCGGCGTTTGAGTTGGACGTCGATCTGGGCGTAGGCGTTTTGAAAGCGGTTGCGCAGGGAGACCAGCGCGTTGTAGATGCCGATGACCATCGCCGCGATTGCGATCAGGATGATGACGAGGATCACACCGAAAATAACGAGTAGGAAGAGCGCGCTCATGGGAAATGTCTAGCACCCTGCCGGGCTTGTCACAAGCAGGGAATCAGGCGAATTCCGACTGCCAGTAAAGCACGCGACCACAGTTTTCGCAGGTGGTGAGTTTCTGACCCGCTTTGGCCAGCAGGATGGTTTGTTGGGTCAGGGTCATGTGGCAGCCGCCGCAGTTGTTGCCATGTTGGACCTGGACAATGGCCGCATCGCCTTTGCTTTTCAGGATGCGGCGGTAGAGCGAAAGTGACGGAGCGTCGATCTCTTTCTCTGCCTCGGCGATCTGCGCGGTGACCTCGGCCAGTTGCTGCTGAAGCACTTCCGCCTTCTGTTTCAAATCGGCCTTGCGCGCGGCGGCGGCCTGCTCGAATTCCTTTACCCGAGTGCCCTCGGCGGCGACCTCTTTTTGCGCCGTCTCGTAGGCCTCCATCAACTCCAGTTCCTCGTCTTCCATGCCGATGATTTCTTTTTCGGCGCGTTCAATCTCGATGGTGAGCGCTTGGAATTCCTCGTTTTTCTTGGTCTGAAACTGTTGGGTTTTGTAGCGGTTGATCGTATCCCGTTTGGACAGGACTTGGTTGTCCAGGTCTTTGCGGCGGGACTCGACCTGTTTGGCCTTGAGTTTGCGGGCCTCGAATTCGCGGGTCTGGACGGCCAGTTTGTCAGTCACCGCCTTTTCATCGAGCGGCAGGCGTTCCAATTCTTTTGTGATGCGTTGATGGCGGCTGTCGCGCTCCTGAAGGACCAGCAACTTTTCCAAAACGGGTGCCATGGCTCGAAGCTAATGCCGGGAGGTGTTCTGGCAAGCCTTCTGATAACCCGCGTATCCAGCGGCTTGCACAGGTCCCGGAATACGGGTAGTCTTGGCACTTCCAAGGCGGTAATCTCTCCGCATCTCAAACCAACCCAACAAGGAAATCTGATCATGGCCCATACTCTTCCCGAATTGCCCTACGCTAAAAATGCACTCGAACCCCACATCGATGCCCAAACCATGGAAATCCACCATGGCAAACACCACGCCGCTTATGTCACCAATCTGAACAAGGCCCTGGAAGGCCACGATGATCTCGCAGCCAAAAGCATCGAAGCGCTCATCTCCGATCTCAGCTCTGTTCCGGAAAGCATTCGTGCCGCCGTGCGCAACAATGGAGGTGGTCACGCCAACCACACTCTGTTTTGGAACATTCTCACCCCCGGCGGGGCCAAAGAACCCTCCGGTGCTCTCGCTGCCGCGATCAACGACTCCTTCGGCTCCTTGGACAGCCTCAAAGAGGCGATGGAAAAAGCGGGTGCCACGCGTTTCGGCAGCGGCTGGGCATGGCTGATTGTGGATGGCGGCGGTTCTCTCTCCGTCGTATCCACCCCCAACCAGGACAGCCCCCTGATGGACGGCCACAAACCCATCCTTGGCATTGATGTCTGGGAGCACGCCTACTACCTCAACTACCAGAATCGCCGCCCGGACTACCTTAAGGCCGTCTGGAACGTGATGAATTGGGATGAAGTCGCCAAGCTTTACGCCGCCGCGAAATAATCCGACTCCGGCCCCCTTCGAAAAAAAAGCGCCTCCAAAGTGGGGGCGCTTTTTTATTATCCGTGTCCGGAGTGACCTCGGCAGAAACTTTGCTGACACCATAAAAAATTACGCAAATGCCTCTTGTTCAATGAGTTGAAATTAAACAACTGCGGTTATATGCAAGTTGTTCACAAATGCGTAACCCCTTGTGTTGAGAGCAAATTACAGCTATGTGACGGACATGTGGCTGTGGTTATTCGCAAATCGTCCAGGTTGCCATTCAGTTTGCAAAGAATATTCGCACTCTCCTTGGGACTGATCCCGGCGGCGCAAACTGTCGATCAAACGACCGGAAAAAGTTGACCGATGCAGCCCGTGGTTCAGATTCTTTTCCATGCAATTGCTGATTCTCGCCGCAGGTTATGCCACTCGTTTGTATCCTCTCACGCTGAATCAACCCAAACCGCTTCTGTCCGTGGGCGGCAGACCCATGATCAACCACGTGCTCGACCACCTCTCCGGAATTCCCGATATCAGCAAAGTCCTTGTCGTCACCAATGAAAAATTCGCCGGTCACTTCGAACGCTGGGCGGCGGAATATGACAAGGGCGCTGCCTCTTACCAATTTCAGATCATCAACGACGGCTCGACCTCCGACGAAAACAAGCTGGGGGCGATCGGTGACATGGACTTGGTGATCCGAACAACCGGATTGGACGACGACCTGATGGTCGTCGCCGGCGACAACCTCTTCGACCAGAGCCTGGTCGGCTTCGGTGAATACTGCCGAACCCAAGATGCACCGGTAGAAGCGGTCTATGACGTTGGGGATATGGAGTTGATCAAGAAATACAACAGCATCAGCATGGATGCGGATGGGCGCATTACCTTCTTCGAGGAAAAGCCCTCGCACCCCACCAGCACATGGACGGGCATTGCCCTGTATTATTATCCGAAGCGGATCGTGCCCATGATCGGTCAATATCTGAAAGAGGGCAACAATCCCGACCAACCCGGCCGCTTCATTCAGTGGCTCTACACCCGTACCCCGGTCTATACATGGAAGGTGCCAGGACAATGGTTCGACATCGGCGGCAAAGAAAGCCTCGAAGAAGCCGATCACCTGTTCTCTGCGCGTTGAGCCGACCCTGTCACCACACCTTGCCAGTCGTACGTTTCGTGGAACCTCTGGATGAGTATTCAAACATTTTCAGTCCCAAGCAAGAACCGATCCGCCACTCATTTGTGAAAATACGCAATGGTCTGGAGACGTGGATGATATCCGCCCTGCTGGGGTCTTGGATGACGATGTCACTGGAAGCGGTGCCCTGGGTTGCCGTGGCCGTGGAGCACGGCGGTGAACCGGTAGTGATCGATGGACTCGAGCGCCTCGCCCACGAACCAGCCAACCCTGCCTCCACCTTTAAAATCGTCCTCGCATGGGCCGGGATCGAATCCGGCACCCTCGACACAGACACCACCTTCCCCTGCGATGATGTGGACGGTGCCCTCCGTCCGGTCACCCTGGCCGAAGCCATGCGCCGCTCCAGCAATCAGTATTTCGAGCAATGGGTGGCAGAATTCGGACGGGAAAATGTCGGGCCGTTTGTGCATCGAAGCTTTTTCTTCGACCAACCCCTGCCAAACGACTGGCTCGGTTCCGACGCCCGCTCGGTTGTGCGCGGGGGAACGATGACCATCACCCCGATGCAACTGGCGCGTTTTTGCCGTCAGCTCGCGGATGGTGCGATCAGTTCCTCATCCGAGACCCATGCCAAACTGGACAGCGTTCTGATCTGGGAAAAACGGGAAAATGCGGTCCTCTACGCAAAGTCCGGTGCCTACGGCGGTGCCGCATGGCTGGCCGGGTATATGGAATCCCGCGATAGCACGCTCCTGTCCACCGTCCTGCCCCGCAACCGACGCACCGCGCTAGTCGTCATGGTTCCTTACCAAGTTCCCCATTGGCGTCCTGCCCGCGCCAAAGCTGTGGCTGAATTCGAGCGTCTGGCACTGGCAGCGCGCCCCGTGCTCCGATAAGCCGAGAGGGGCGCGCCAACCGCGAGCCGGAACACGTGCCCCACATTGAATATTTCCATACCACTGTGGATTTCCACACTCTGAGTCATGTACGTACATGACTCAGAGTGTGGTTTTTGGGGCGAGATGGGATGCGAAGTGGGCGGGGCTGCCGGTGGGATCGACAGTGGGGGACCGGGGAGGCTGAAGTGGTGGGGGTCAGGAGCGATCGGTTTGAATGTCGAGGACTTGGCCGGGTTCACTGCGAATGTTGAATTGGATCGGACGGCAGCAGACGGTGCAGTCTTCGATCATTTCGCAGTCGCTTTGGGAGGTATCGACCAGAAGTACGAAGGGCTCCAGGCAGTACGGACAGATGACTTCGGTTTCGACCACCATGGGGTGTTACCGAGTTCAGTTTGGCGGTGTGCCGCCGAGGAATTCCCAGGCTTTGCGGTAGCTGCGGGATTCCATGTAGTGGCGCAGCGCGGAGGGAAGTTCGGGGCTGGGTTGACGGCTGGCCGCCTCGAGGGCATCAACGGCGGCGGCCAGGTCCTGGGGAGAAGGGGTTTTAAGGGAGGCGATAGCTGCGTAGTAGTGTTCGAGGAGCTCGAATACGCGGCACTCGGCCGGGGAGAGATCGGCGGCGGGCATGATATCAGGGGGAGAGCCGATCAGCCTGCGGGAACGGTTTGCGGCTTCGTGTGCTTGTCCTCTTCGGGCTTGGTGCCCCAGGAAACTTGGTAGGGGGCATCGGGGGCGGCTTTGAGGATGGTGTCCAGCTCGGTGAGGTTGTGGCTGGTCATGATGTTGCGGATTTTGTCGATGTAATCATGGTCGGGGCAGTAACCGGCCCGGAGAACGGCATGGACAAATTCTTCACCGGTTTCTTTATAGAAGGCGTTGGAATAACGGCCGGTCTCACGGAGGAAGTCGGCGAATCCTTGGAAGCCCTCGCCGAGACTGCCGTAGGCGCGAAAGTAGGCGCGGGTGCGGACGCCGCTATCGACGGTGGGCATATTGACACGGGGGCCGCTCCAGTTGCGGAAGGCTTTGATGCCGAAGAAGTTTTTATGGTTGCGGGCAAGGTCACTGCGGCCGTATCCACTTTCGAGGATGGCCATGGAGATGGTGGCGGAGGCGGGGATGCCGTATTGGACCTGGATACGTATGGCATGGGGGATGGACTCTTCGAGAAAAACCCGTCTGCTGCCGGTGCTGCCGGTGAGGACCTTGGAGATGCTGTTGGCAAGCTGTACGACGTCTTCGGGGGACTGGGAAGTCTGAAATGCCACGAGGCGGGCGATTTCCATGTTGCGGGCTTCCAGTTCTTTCTGCTTTTTTTCGTTCTGGGCGGCCCATTTGGCCCGTTCGGCCAGGTAGAACTCGGTCATGGTGCTGCCCCATTTGGCGCTGCTCCAGAGGCCGCTGACAAGTAGTCCGGCGAGGCCGATCCATGCGAGGTTGGAGACGATGAGGGTGCCCCACAGTCCCAAGCGGCGTTTGGGCTTGGGTGTGAAGCGCTTCCGGGCGATGGCGGGCATCAGGTCGATGGCTCGTGGGTGTTTCATAGTTTTGTGTGCTTGCCGATTGTCCAAACATGGATCAACGAACACGAAATAATGGGGTCAACGCCGTAGAAGTCAACACTTGCTGCTGAAAATTCTTGTCAATAAGATGTTTATAACCCATATCTTGGGGTGGGTCAAGGGATAAGAACACTGTATATAGTTGTTCTAATGGCGTAGGAAAAAAAACACATAATTTGCAACAAGGCCGTCCTTTGCTATGATTAGGTTCATGAAATGGGCAATATTCGCGCTGGGATTGTTTCTTTGGAGCGGTCTTTCCGGGTGTTCGACGCCCCAAAGCCGATCGGAGGAACGGGCGGAGGCTTTTGAGCGGTTGTCCCCCGAAGACCAGAAAAGAGTTTTGGAAGGGCAGATCAAGAAGGGCTTGAGCGAGGATGCGGTATATATTGCGCTGGGTCGTCCGGGGCGTGTTTTGCAGGGTGAGGATGAGTCGGGTGGATTGGTGAAGTGGATTTATGGCAGCACCTATGCCCGGACCCAACCCGCGTTCAGCACCCATGTGATGTATGACCGGCGGGGACGTGCTTACGTTACCGATGTGTATACCCCTTATACAGAGCATTACCGGGTGGATACCTTCGAAGTGATTTTTCGGCAGGGAAGGGTGGAGGGGTGGCAGGAGTTGTAAGCGGAGGCGGGGGCGCGCGGTGTTTTCTCGTGCACTTTGAAAAAATTCGTCTTTGCTTGGGGTGATGTCGGCTGAGGATTCCAATAAGATCAGGGATTTGGAAACCCAGATGCGGCGTTTGGAGGGGGAAGTCCGGCGGTTGCGCGGGGAATTGGAGGTTGGGCCGGAAGTGCAATCAGAAGTGGCCGCCGCTGAAAAAGTCAGTGCGCCGCCGTTGCCATCATCGGTGCCTCAAGCGCAGATTCGTCAGGCAAGCTCACCACCGCCCCTGCCGTCCCGTTGTCTCTCACCAGCTCCCGCGACTACCCTTTCCGGAGGTCCTCCCACTCTGCCTCCCGCCGCAACCGGTAAAGGAGAACGGTCCGGTGGATCGGGTGTGGGGGGGCTGGAGCGGCTGTTGAGCCGGGCGGGGATCGTATTGTTGGTGGTCGGTTTGATTCTTGGCTTCAAGCTTTCCTGGGACCAGGGGTGGGTGACACCGCCATTGCGGGTGTTGTTCGGAACCGGGCTGGGCATCGGCTTACTGGTATGGGCGAGGCTCATCGGGCCGGGACGTCCGGCTTTGTGCCAGGTGATCCAGGGCGGTGGGCTGGCCAGTTTGTTCATTACGGTGTTCGCCGCCTGTGCGTTGTACCAATTTGTGCCGGTGGCGACGGCGTTCGTCTTTATCGTGGCGGTCGTTCTGCTGGGGCTTTATCTCTCGATGAAGGACCGCGCGCAGACCCCGGCATTGACCGCGTTGCTCGGCGGGTTGCTCGGACCGTTGTTCTTGATCGAAAGCGTGGACGGCATCGGCCCCACAGTTCTCTATTTTTCCATGTTATTTGTCGTGGGCGGATGGTGGCATTTCCGCTTCGGCTGGCGCTGGCTGCTCGGAGTGGGGGCTTTGGCGGGATTCGTGGTGTTGGCGTGGATGTCCACCAAGGGATTGGAGGGTTGGGACAAGCGATTGTTGACGCAGGCGGCGGTGTCCGCATGGTGGCTGGCATTCGGGGTGGTGCCGGTGCTGCGCCAGTGGCTGTTGCTGAATCGTGATCGGCTGCCCGCACAGCTGGGTCCGCTCGGCCGCGCGACGGAACGGCTGGTGGACCCGGTGCATTTGGTGATCCTGCTGGTGCCGCTGCCGGGGCTGTTTGCGGTGATCGCCACTTGGGACCTCGCCAAGCAGGCCGCCGGGCTCGTGGCGTTGGTGGTAGCGGTGTTGTATTTCCTTGGTTCTCGCGCGGCAATGCGGGCGCAAGTCCTCCATCCTT
Source organism: uncultured Blastochloridaceae bacterium (assembly GCA_964617445.1). GTDB lineage: Bacteria > Verrucomicrobiota > Verrucomicrobiia > Methylacidiphilales > CAZTYG01 > CAZTYG01. Next base: position 19,084 of record CAZTYG010000001.1, on the reverse strand, counting down.
CCCACATGATGCGGCTGGTAGCGGTGCTTTGCGGCGGCTTTGGCGCTTTCCTTTTGCTTGAGGGCGACATGGCGCTTTTATTTGTCGGCATTGTTGCGCTGCTGTGTCTGGAGGCCGCCCGGCGCGGTGGCGGAGAGCGTGTTTTGGAGGTGCTGGGACACGGGTTGTTGTGGGTGTCGTTTTTCTGGGTATTCCACCACCTGACCGAACGCGGGCAGACGCCGGTGTTGATCAATCCGCGCGCGTTGGTGGATGCGGTGATCATCGGCATCATGGTGTTCTGTTCGTTCCGGGCGGGGCATTTCTTTTCGGTCCTCTATTGGCTGGCGGCGCAGTTGTTGTTGTTGATGTGGCTGACACGCGAACTGGACGGTCTGCCGCAGGGGACGGCATGGATCACCGGAAGCTGGGGACTCTATGCGGTGCTGCTGCTGGTCTTCGCGGTGACCCGCGGATCGTCTTTGTTGCGCCGCACGGGCGTGACACTGGTGATCATCACATTGTTCAAATTGTTTGTGGTGGACATGGCCACGGTGGACGCGGTGTGGAGGATCGCGTTATTCCTGGGCTTGGGCGGCGTCTTTTTGGTGATCAGCTTCTGGCTGCCCCGGCTGGGTCGCGGTCGCAAATAGGCCGGTAGCTTGGTGATTGCGCGCCACGCGGCATAGTCGATACTGCGTGGCTGATGAGCGAAGAAACACACCCCGATGATTCCATATTGCAAAGGCTGTGGGACGAATACGGCCAATACATCCGGGGCTACGACGACCTGAGCCTTGTGCGTTGGATGTCCCAGACCCTGGGCCAGTTGGAGGGAAGGGTCTGGAGACTTTCGCACCCACTTGTCGGCACCTACCGATTGGCGGCCATAGAATCCAACAAGCGAGGTCTGTGGCAGAAGCGGCTGGTGCCGCCGCCCTCCGCGTATCCCCAAGCGGCTTGTTGCCCGGCGCCGTTGCTGCCTTTGATCACACGGGACATCGCTGTTTCCGGAATGATCTGCGAACACTGCGGGGGCACGGCGGTGGCCTTCGGCGACATCCCCGAACCCCTTCGAGGACGTCTGACAGCATGGGCGGAGCAATACAGCGTCATTCATGATGTCGCTCACTGGGACGAGGCACGTAAAAAAGCCGAAGGCGAATACCAAGCCACTTTCGACCAAGCCGCCGAACGGGCGGAGGCCATGCTCATCGAACTGGCTACCGAAATCCTTCCGCCCATGCTCGACGAGTATCCTGCAATCATCTGGGAGGACCACGACGAGTGCCTGGATGTGCGCGCGGAGGATTTGGACCTAGGGGAGTGACATTCTCTGTGCTTGGCATTTTTACGCTTTAGATGGTAATATATGCACATGCGCCGAATTTTTTTTCCGTCATTGGTAGTAGCCGCACTGGCATCCCCGATTTTTGTGTTGCAGGCACTGGGGCAGGAAATTCAGATATCCGAGCCGGGGATGGAAGAGGCGCGGGAGAAATCGGCTGAGATTATCACCGAGATGGTTGTGCGTAATGTGACGGATGGCACAGAAGCGGCCGACACGCCTCCTGCCACACCCCCCGCCCCCGCCAAATCTTCCGCTGAAGCGATGCGCGTGGAGGAAATGAGCTTGGATTGGCACATCCCGGATTTTAGCCGGGAGGAACCCTCGGCCGCCGCCATGGAGTTCGACAGCAACTATTATTTTGCGCTGCAGTCCTACCGTTCCCGCAAACACGCTAAAATCGCGCACGCATGGAGGCACTACGTGACCCACTACCGTGACCATGCGGATCGGGGAACCATCATGTTCCGTTACTACGTGAACGCGGAAGGGCATGTGAGTCTGCTTCAGCAATTGCGCGGCGAGCCGGAAAAACTCACCTCGATTTTGGCAATTCGGGCGATCATAGAAATCAATAACAATCCGGAGCCGCTTCCCGATGTGCTGCGCGAGCGCTTGCCCGTCGGATTCTTCCATGGCGCCGCCCTCCGGGTGCGTTGAAAATTCCGCCCCCGGATGCTTCCCGTCCACGCCCTCGCCGGGCAGATTCTTGACGCCGTCCAATCCACGGGATGCGTTTTCATCCAGGCTCCCACCGGGTCGGGCAAATCCACCCAGGTGCCGCAAATCCTTCTCGATTCCGGGTTGTTTCCCGAGGGGGAGATCACCGTGCTCCAGCCGCGCCGCCTGCCCGCGCGAATGCTGGCAGCGCGGGTGGCGGAGGAGCGGGGATCCCCATTGGGCCGCGAGGTCGGTTATCAAATCCGCATGGACAAGGTGGGCGGTGATTCGGTCCGCATCCGTTATGCGACCGAGGGTGTACTTACACGCCGGTTGTTGGGCGACCCCGGTTTGCCGGGCGTGCCCGTGGTGGTTTTCGACGAGTTTCATGAGCGGCATCTGGAGTCCGATCTGGCGCTGTCCTGTCTGTTGGAGCGCCGCCGACAGGGGCTGGCGGTTCCGGTGCTCATTGTAATGTCGGCGACTCTGGACGGGGATTGGTTGGAGGAACGCATGAGGCCCTGTGTTGCGCTGCGCTCGGAGGGCAGGACCCATCCGGTCGATATTCATTACGAGGATCGCCCGGTGCGGGAGGAAGTTTGGGAACGGGCGGCGGCGGTGTTTGAAGAGGAGGCGGCGCGCTGTACCACGGGCGACACGCTGGTATTCATGCCGGGGATGTATGAAATTCAGAGAACGATATCAGCGTTGGAGCAAACCCGCGCCGGGCGCGGCCGACTGCTGTTGCCGCTGCACGGCGAGCTGCCGCCCGAGCGTCAGGACCTCGCCGTCCGGCGGGCAGACAAGCCCAGGGTCATTGTCTCCACCAATGTAGCAGAAACTTCGCTGACCATCGACGGTGTGCGGTTGGTGATCGACAGCGGCCTGGCCCGGACCGTGCGCTTCGATCCGCGCCGCGGCATCAATGTTCTGGGCATCGATAAAATCAGCCGCGCCTCCGCTGATCAACGCGCGGGACGTGCCGGGCGGACCGCACCGGGGCGTTGCCGACGGTTATGGACAGCAGCTGATCACCGCGCATTGGATCCGGCCACCGCTCCCGAAATCGAGCGGTTGGATTTGAGCGAAGCGCTGTTGGCCGTCACTGGCATGGGCTGGACCGGGGACCGGTTCCCCTGGCTCCAGCCCCCTCCGGAACCGTCGCTGGCGCGCGCGGTGCGCTTGTTGGAGGACCTCGGTGCGCTACAGGCAGGGCAAATGACTTCGATCGGACGCGACATGCTGGAATTTCCGATCCACCCCCGCTACGCCCGTATGTTGCTGGAGGCTGCCCGGCGGGGAGTCGTGGACGAGGTTTGCGCCATTGCCGCGCTTGGGCAGACCCGCGATCTCCTCATCCGCAAGGTGGACAAAGACACCGGCGAGCGGCGTTTGGACCAACTTGGTGATGCGCACACCTCGGACTTTTTTCGGATGCTGCGCGCGTTGGACCATGCAAGGGCGCACTCTTTCCGGGTGGATGCCTGCCGTGAGCTGGGCATTCACGCGGGATCCGCGCGGGAATGCGACGCGCTGGCCGCGCGCTTCCGACGATTGGCGCGGCGGGTGGATGACCCGTCCTCCCCGGCATTCTCCGGTGCGGATCACGATGAACGGGCGGCCGCCGTTCGCAAATGTGTGTTGGCCGGTTTTGCCGATCAGGTCGCGGTGCGGCTCGACGGCGGGACCATGCGCTGTCGTATCGTTCACGGGCGGAAAGGTTCTATCGGTGCCTCCTCGGCAGTCCGCGACGCCGCACTGGTCGTGGCTTCCTCCATCACCGAAATCGAAAAATCCGGCGGCGATCTGGATGTGATCCTTGACCAGGTTACGGCCATCGACGCGGAATGGCTGGAAGAATTGTTTCCCGGTTCGGTCCGGCGCGGCGTGGAGACTGCCTGGGATGAAACCACGCGGCGTGTGACCAGTCGGGAACAACACGTGTATCACGATCTGGTTTTGGGCCGCGGTCATCCGTCCGACCCGGACCCCGCCGCTGCGGCGGCCCTGCTGGCGCTCCGGGTGATTGCGGGCGAATGCACGCTCAAGAATTGGAACGATGAGGTGGACCAGTGGATTCTGCGTGTCAGCCTTGCCGCCGAACACGCCCCGGAGCACCTCGGCATCAAGGCGATCGACGATGAGGCGCGTTTGCTGCTCATCGAACAGGTCTGTCACGGCGCGTTTTCCTACAAGGAGATCAAGGACCGGCCCGTGCTTTCCGTCATCCAGACATGGTTGGAGCAGTGGCAGCGCGTGGAACTCGACCGTCTGCTGCCGGACCGTCTTCCGCTTCCTTCCGGGCGTAAAGCGAAAGTCCGTTACGCCCCCGGACGCGAACCGGTCATCAGCGCCCGCATTCAGGACTTCTATGGACTGGAGCAAACTCCGGTCTTCTGCGGGGGGAAGGTGGCACCGGTGGTTGAAATTCTCGCACCCAATTACCGTCCCGTCCAAGTCACCCGTGATCTTGCCGGATTCTGGAGGGAAACCTATCCACAGCTCAAGCAGGAGTTGAAGCGTCGTTATCCGAAACACGAATGGAAGTGACTTCCGCACGACGCCAATGCGGACCGGCGGCGGCTTGCAACCCGCGGGCGACCCGTCTAGTTTGGCATCTACCAACACGTTGTGAGCAACCCCTCCGATCATTCCAAGAAAACGCCGCGTTATTTCGCCACCGACGGCGGACGGGTGAGGGGACCCATGGACTTGGAGGACGTCCGGAAATTGGTGGCAGATAAAGAACTGCCCCCGGATGTGTCGGTCTGCCAGGAGCGGAGCCAGAAGTGGGTGCCCTTGCCTTCCCTGACAACGTCCTCCGCCAGTCCGGGCCTGGACATGTCCCGCTCCTCCACGCACACGGTCAAAGCCCGCGCTTCCGAACCGGTGCCACAGCCGGCCCCCGCCGAATCCACCGAAGGCCGGGGCGGCATCGCATGGATTGTGTTCATTCTCATTGTGTTGGGTGGTGCGGCGTTGTTTGTTTTTTGGGAACATGATCCGGATTTGCCGACGGATGCCCACGAAGTTGTCATGGTGCCCGAACCACAACCCGCACCGGAGCCGTCCGCGCCCGCCGAACCCGCACCTGTTCCAACCCTGGAAGCGCCCATCGAAGTCGCGATTCCTGATCCAGTTCCGGAGACACTGCCACCTGCGACGGCTGCCGCTCCCACTCCCGCTCCCACGACCCGAGTATTGACCGACTCCGGGGGCCGCAGCCATCAAATCCCGGCCGAAGCCTTTCCAGCCCTCGTCCGCCAAAAAGAGGAACTCGATGCGCTTGGTGCCGGCATTGACGCCGCCCAGGCCGA
>CAZTYG010000001.1:8798-13770 GCA_964617445.1 uncultured Blastochloridaceae bacterium | reverse complement strand
CGCGACACCGCCCGTAAACGGCCCGACCTGGTCTACCAGTGGATACTGCCCCGGGCGGAGCGGGCCTCGGGCGTCACCATCAGGGAGGCGGTCAAGCGACTCAACGAGCGTATCGTTCGCTTCAACGCATTGGGCGAGCGTCTGGACGGCCAGATCGAAGTGTTTAACCGGCTGGCCGAGGCCTTCAACCAACGCCTCGTGGCGGTGTCCGTCCCGGCGGAATGAGCATTGCTTCCCGCGCCATGGAAAAAGATGTCCCGTTGTTCCTCCTGGGTCCCACCGCATCGGGCAAATCGGCGCTTGCCCTGAAGCTGGCCCAGGACTCCGGCCTCGGCATTGCGGCGGTTGATGCCTTCCAAGTTTATCAAGGCATGGACATTGGAACCGCCAAACCCCCGGCAGCCGAACGCGAACGCGTGCCACACATCCTGCTGGACCTCGCAAGTCCCGTTGGGGAATTCAGTGTCGCTGATTATCTTTCCGCTGCTGATCAATACGCGCAAGACGCCCGTCGCTGGATATGGACCGGGGGCACCGGGTTGTATTACCGTGCGTTGCTTTGCGGACTTTCACCGGCACCCCGCTCCGATCCGGCCACTGTAGAGCGCCTGACCGTGCTGCCTTTGCAGGAACTGCAAAGGCGGATTCGTGAACTCGACCCGGAATGGGCGGACACGGCGGATTTGAAGAACCCCCGTCGTGTCGTACGTGCTTTGGCCGTGGCGTTGGATACCGGTCGCCCCCTTTCCGCATGGCACAAGGAACGGCACCCGGCTCTGATCCCAGAGGCCGTTGCCATTCTGCTGAACCCCGCGCCGGAACTTCTCCGCCGCCGGATCACCGCCCGGGTGGAAGCCATGTGGAAGCAGGGGTGGCCGGACGAGGTACGCTCGCTCATGGCCGACCCCGCATGGTCCTCCTCCCGTTCCGCCAAAGCCATTGGTTATCTCGAAATCGCCGCATTTATTGATCACGGAGGCGATGCCGCCGAAATCCGTGCCGCGATCGCCACGGCTACTTGGCAGTATGCCCGGCGGCAATTGACTTGGTTCCGGCGTGAGGGTAATCTTCATGTTATTGATTTTGATGACGAGCGCGCAGTCGAACCCAGAGTCCGGGGCATCACCGCCAGCCTCCCCTCTTTCCGTTCCCGCGCATGATTGACGTCGTTGTCCCACGCACCCGCGAACGCACCGTACTGGTCGCGCTGGAAACTCCTGATGCCGAACGCTGGCGCACCGAGGAGTCGCTCGAGGAACTCGGCGAGTTGGTCCGCAGCGCTGGAGGCGAGGTCATCGAACGGGTCATCCAGCGGCTCGCATCACCCACCGCCCCCTTTTACATCGGCAAAGGCAAAGCCGAGGAAGTCGCCCGCCTGGCAACAAAACAAAACGCGACTTCGGTGGTCTTCGACGACGACCTCTCCCCCGCGCAGGCCCGCAATTTGGAAAAGTTGATGGCCCGCAAGGTGCTCGACCGTACGCAGCTGATCCTGGACATCTTCGCTCAGCGTGCGCGCACCCGCGAGGGCAAGCTGCAGATTGAGCTGGCCCAGCTTCAATACCTCATGCCCCGTCTCACCCGCATGTGGACCCACCTTTCCCGGCAGAGTGGCGGCATTGGCACCCGCGGCCCGGGCGAAACCCAGCTCGAAGTGGATCGCCGCCGTGTGCTGGAGAAAGTTGCGCGGCTCGAACGCGAATTGGAGGAAGTCCGCAAAAGCCGGAGCATTCAACGCGAGGGCCGCAAGCGCAACCACTGGCCTATATGCGCACTGGTTGGGTACACCAACGCCGGCAAATCCACCCTGCTCAACCGACTCACCCACGCCGAGGTCTTTGCCGCCGACCAGCTTTTCGCCACACTCGACCCCACCGTGCGCAGCCTCGATCTGCCCAATCACCAACAAGTTCTATTGAGCGACACGGTCGGATTTCTGCAAAAACTCCCCCACCATCTGGTCGAATCCTTTCGCGCCACGTTGGAGGAGGTTTCCGAAGCCGATGTGCTCATCCATGTCGTGGATGCGTCCCATCCCCACTTCGAGGACCAGATGAAAGCTGTCGATGAAGTTCTCGTCCAACTCAACGCCCTTGGAAAACAGACCCTGGTCGTCTTCAATAAAATCGACAAAACCGGTCCCGATGCGCACTACACCCGTTACATGGACGGGGTGCCGCACAGTGTGGCCATTTCCGCCCGGACAGGCGATGGGATCGACAACCTTCATGGGGAACTGGAGAACATGCTCAAGGAATGGCGCATGGAGGTGAAACTGCGTATTCCGCAGAGCGAATCAGCCATCATCGCCGAGCTCTACCGTGTGGGACGGGTCCTTCAGGTCGCCTACGAGGACAACGACGTCATTCTCACTGCCCACCTCCCGCCCCATCTGCAGGGCCCGGTCAAAGCGTATATTCTCTCCTGAGTCCCGCCTACAATAGATCGGGTGGCAGACCGGGCAGCAATTTCTTCACCTCCTGAACGCGGTCGCGATGACAAACCAGAACGGCGTCCGGTGTTTCCACCACCACCAGATCGTCCGCTCCGCAGATGGCGATGGTCCGTCCAGTGGAGAAGAGGATGTTGTTCTTGGCTTCGTGAATGGTGGCGGAACCTTTCACGGTGTTGCCGTCCGTGTCCCTGCCCAAATGGTCAGGAAGCGAGGTCCATGAGCCGACATCGTCCCAATCAAATTGCGTGCGCGCGGCGACGACCGATGTGGCCTGCTCCATGATGGCATAATCGACCGATTTTTTAGGCAGGCCCGGGAATTCCTCGGCCAGGTATTTGAAGAAATCCCCGGCGGGGAATTCTGTGATGAATCCGGCCAGCTCTGGCTGGAGCGCGGCGGTCTGGTCGAGAAAAACGGAGGCCTTCCAGACGAAGATGCCCGCGTTCCAAAAATGTTTACCGGTCTTTAAATATTCTTCGGCGGTGGCGAGGTCGGGTTTTTCGACAAAACGGTCCACTCGGGCGAAACTGGTGGTGCCGCCGGTTTCCAATTCCTCGCCGAGTTGCAGATAGCCGAAGCCGGTGGCGGGAAAGGTGGGGGGAATGGCCAGGGTGATGAGGGAGGGTTGTTGTCCGGCGCGTTGGGCGGCGTCGGCCAGGTTGCGGCGAAAGGCCTCGGAGTCCTTGATCAATTGATCGGCGGGCAACAAAACGACCACCGCATCAGGGTCGCGGGCGCGGGCGATGGCGGTGGCCAGCGCTGCGGCGGGGGCGGTGTCGCGTTTGGCGGGTTCGCCGATGATCTGTGCGGCGGGAAACCATGGGAGATGCTTGCGCGTGCCTTCCACCTGGGCGGCGTTGGTCAAAATGAACAACCGTTCGGGAGGCACCAGGCCCTCCAGGCGTTTGGCGGTTTCCCCCAGCAGCGTTTCCCCGGAGAACAGGCGCAGCAGTTGTTTGGGGGTTTCCTTGCGGCTCAACGGCCAGAAGCGTTCGCCGCTGCCGCCGGCCATGATAAAAACATACAGGTGGGGGGATGTATCCATGCCCTCCATGTTACACAACGGGTCAACCCACACACCGCCGGATGTGATGACTGGCTTTTCATGGCCGGGAGGGCTAGAATAACGGCATGCGAACAATAGCCGCTGTGATGCTGGCAGCCGGAATGTGGTGGGCTCAGGCCTTTGCGGAAAGTTCGGGGATCGAATCCCGGACCTATGACATCCGCGAGGGCGATCCACGCGAGGCCGAGGCGGCAGTGAAGCAGGTGCTCTCTCCGGAGGGCAGGACGGTTTTGCTCATTCCGCAGCGCCGCATGTTGGTGCAGGACCGGCTGGAGTCCTTCGAAATGGTGGAGGCCATCATGGCCGTCATCAACGCCCCACGTCCGAATGTGCGGGTCGAGGTGGTCTTCGACGAGTCAGGCGAGTCGCGCCAGCGAGGCGTGGACGTGCGCGGTCGCTCCGGACGATGGGACATTGGTGCCCACGACCAACGAACCACCACTTCCCGCAGTTCCGCCCCATTTCTGGTGGTGCGCAGCGGTAACACCTCCTCGATCCGGGTCGCCCAGGAGGTCCCGTTCATCGACTATTTCTATCAATCCGCGCTCGGTTACGGCCTCGTGACCGCCGAAGTTCGGTGGGAAAGCATCGGCACCCAACTGGCGGTGACCCCGCAGGTGAGGGGAGATTTGATCGAGCTGGAATTGTTCCCACGTATCACCGCGTTGGTGGCCGGTCAGTGGCAGACAATTGACTACCGCGAACTGGCGACCCGTGTGACCGTGGCCAATGGACAAAGCGTGCAAGTCGGCGGCTTTTCCGGTGCCAACGCCGAATTCAATCGCAACTTCTTCCGCGGCGTCGGCTCAGACCGTTCCACCATGTCGTCCTCATTCACCGTCCGCGCCTCGGTGATGAGTCTGCCCGGCCGGTAATTTGGAGTGCGGCGCGCGCCGTCATTCTTCGAAGCGGCCGATGCGGCGGTATTTGTCGTAGCGCTGTTGGATCAGCACTTTGACCGGAAGTTTTTTCAATTCGGCAAGTTGCGCGAGCAGGGCCTTTTGAATGTTGGCGGAGGTTATGTCCCAGTCGTGGTGGGCGCCGCCTTCGGGTTCGGGGACGATTTCGTCCACCAGTTCGAGTTCGATTAAATCGCGCGCCGATATGCGCAGGGCGGCGGCGGCCTGCGGAGCATAGGCGCGGTCTTTCCACAGGATGCCGGCGCAACCTTCAGGGGAGATGACCGAATAGTAAGCGTTTTCAAGCACCAGCACGCGGTCGGCCACGCCGATACCCAGGGCGCCCCCGCTCCCGCCCTCGCCGATCACAATGGCGATGATGGGAACCTCGAAGCCGAACATGTCGCGTATGTTCACCGCGATGGCTTCGGCGATGTGGCGTTCCTCGGAAGGGACGCCCGGAAATGCGCCGGGGGTGTCGATGAAGCAAGCGATGGGCAGTCCGAAGCGGTTGGCCATTTCCATCAGCCGCAGCGCCTTGCGGTAGCCTTC
>CAZTYG010000001.1:0-8788 GCA_964617445.1 uncultured Blastochloridaceae bacterium | reverse complement strand
TTCGGGATTCGGGCAGCCGAAATTGCGGCGGATGTTCTCCTTGGTATTGCGCCCTTTCTGCTGGCCGATGACCATGAAACGCTCGCCGCCAATGGTGGCGAATCCACCGATCAACGCTTGGTCATCGCCGAAGCGGCGATCACCATGCAATTCGATGAAGTCCGTGGCGATATGGGCGAGGTGGTCGAGGGTGTAGGGACGCTGGGTGTGACGGACGATTAGAACCCGCTGCCAAGGAGTCAGCTTTGAATAGATATCTTTACGGGTGGCGTTGAGGCGGGCGGTGACTTGGTCGATCTCCCCGCTCAGGTCCATATGCTGCTCGCGGGAGCGAGCACGAAGCTCCTCCAGCATCGATTCCATCTCCAGAATCGGTTTTTCGAATTCCAAAGGGTTGATTCTGGTCGGTGTGGGCATGGTGGTCGGCGGGAGCAGGTGCGTTCGGGCTCCAAGGAGTGGGATATATTCCAACCGGGGGAGGTCGATGGCAAGAACGGAGTCGGGGTGCGGATATTTTTCGGCTTGGTTAATGCCGGGGGTGGGGCAGAATCGGCCAATGAAAGCGACGGTTCCCGAAGTCACTTCGTTCCAACAGCGTGTTTACGCGGTGTTGCAGCGCATTCCGCAGGGACGGGTGATGACCTATGCGGGGCTGGCGGCGGCTGTGGGTTGCGGTAGTGCGCGGGCGGTGGGCGGTGCTTTGCGGGCCAATCCTTTCGCACCTACCGTGCCCTGTCACCGGGTGATTGGCTCCGATCTCGGCCTGCGCGGCTACCAGGGCCGCACACGCGGCGCGGCCCTGATGCGCAAACGGGCTTTGCTCGAAGCCGAAGGCGTCCGCTTTGAATCCGACGACCGCGTCGCCCCGTCCTGCGTCCTCCACCAAATTCCCGCCTGACCCGGATCGCTGCTTCCGCGCGGTCGGCAGTTCGAGGGGCGGGGGGTCGGATAGGGGGAGGTGAGGTTGCGGATGCACGGGGGTGGGTTGGATGGATTGTGTGCCGGGGAGTAGAGGGGGGTTGGGTTTGACAGGGGGGATTTGTGCAAGCAACTTGGGCGTATGGACCGCAAGACTCTCGGATTACTATTCGGTATTGCTGTGATTGGCGCATGTGTGGGGATCAGTGTGCAACGGATGCACGCCCTGAAAAAGGCGCGGGCCTTGCGGGCGAGTTATCGTCCGCATTTTAACAACGGTTGTTATCTGGTGAAAATCACCGACGGCCCGCTGTGGTCGATCGGGGAGTTCGGAACGTTCGACGCGGCGGAGAACAAGGTGTTGATCGAGGGCGAGGAGTTCGACGCCGAGCAGTTCCAGTTCATTCTGGCGTGATCGTTATTTCTTCCGCGCAGCGTTCGAGCAGGCGCGCGAGTCCGTCCATTTCGGTGCGTTGGGCGGTGGCGGCAAGGCGTTCGAGTGCGGTGGGGATGTGGGTGAGAAAGCTTTTTTTACCGCGTTTTTTGCCAAGGAATCCATAGGCGCCGAGAGCCTGCATGAGGCGTTGTAGGGAGGCGCGGTCGAGATGTTCCCGGAAGGCATCGGAGGTAAGCCCGAAGGGGTTGGTGGCGAAGGCGAGTTGGACGAGTTCTTGGCGTTGGGCGAAGGTGCGGGGCATGTAGGGATCGTCGATGAAGGAGGCGAGGTCGTAGAAAGGGGAGCCGGGCCTCATACCTTGGAAATCAATGAAGACCGGGAGTCCGGAGCGCCACAAGATGTTTTGGGATTGAAAGTCGCGGTGGACGAGGGAGGCGGGGCCGTTGGCGAGAAGCATGGCGGATTGTTCGAGCGGGTGGTCGAGGGCGGAGCGATCGGTGGCGGTTAGGTGGATGCCGCAGACCCCGGTGACGAATTCGTCGTAAAAGTAGGACCGTTCCCATGCGTAGGATGCGGTGTTAAATCCGGGGAGGGTGGGGGTCCCGGCGAGGCGGGCGGCGTCGGGGTGGGACCGGTGAAGGGGGGCGGCGGCGGTGATGACGGCGTGGTGTAGGTCGCGCTGTTGGTTCCATGGACGGTTGTGAAAGGAGTGGAGGTCGAGGGCACCGGCGTCCTCGATCCAGACGGCGCGGGACGCGGGGTCCTCGGCGAGGATTTCCGGGACGGGCAGGCCGATGTCGCGGAGGAAGCGGGCGATGGCGGCGTAGTATTGGTTTTCTTCTTTTTCAGGGCTGAAGACCATGAGAATGGCGGAGCCTTCGGGGAGCAGGAGGCGGTGAAAATCGCGGTCGGATCCGCCTTTGTAGATGGGGATGAGTTCGGGGGTTTGATTCCAGCCGAGGATGCGTCGGCTTTGTTCCGCCCAATTGTGGGTGGTGGGATGGGTTGTCTCGTTCATTGCGTCCGGAGCGGAAGGGCGTATAGACTTGCGGGCATCTTGAAGAATGTCACGACCGCTTTTGTTCTGGGGGCCGGGTTGGGAACGCGGCTCAGGCCACTGACCACCACGTGTCCGAAACCGTTACTGCCGGTGCACGGGCGTCCGATGGTGACGTATGTTTTCGACCGCTTGGTGGACGCGGGCATGAGGCGGATCATCGTCAACACGCATCACTGCCCGGAAAAATGGGATGAAGCGTTCCCGGACTGGGAATGGCGCGGGGTGCCGTTGGTGTTCCGGCACGAGGAGGTGCTGTTGGGGACGGCGGGGGGGCTGAAGAACATCGATGACTTGGTGGGAGGCGAGACGATTTTTCTGCACAGCGGGGATGTTTTGACCGACCTTTCGCTGGTGGAGTTGCTGGAATTTCACGGCAAGCATGAGGCCGAAGTGACGCTGGCATTGCGCAAACGTCCGGGGGTGGAGACGATCGGTAGGATCGGCAACGGCCACATCGTGCATGTGGGGCGACCGCCGTTGCCAGACGGAGCGGAGGGGTATGATTATGCGAATGTGGCGGTGCTGGACGCGGCGTTTCTGGCACGGATTCCGAACCGGCGTCCGCGTGATATCGCCAATGTGTGGGGGGAGATGGCGGCGGAAGGGGCGGAAATCGTGGGTCTGCCGTTTCCGAAGGGTTGGTGGTTCAACGTGGGGACACCAAAGGAATATGCGGCGGTGAACGAGAATGCGTTTCCGCCCCTGTGAGGTTTAATTGGCTGGGCTGGCAGCGCCGTTTTTGCGGTGGGCGAGTTCGAGATAGAGGTTGTAGCCGGCGATGAACATGGGGAAGAGGTTGGAGAGGATGCCGACGGAGTCGTTTTTGCCGAAGATGAAGTAGGAGAGAAGGAGCAGGCTGCCGGAGATGCTCATGTACCAGAAGAGGAGGGGGAGAACGGGTTTTTTGGACATGTGGGAGGCGGCGAGTTGCACGACCCATCGTCCGGCGAAAAGGAAGACGCCGATGTAGCCGATGATTTTCCCGATGTTGAGGTCGATGGCGATGATGCCGAGGGGGATGTCGGGGAGGTTGGTGCTGTAGAAGGCGTTTACGGAGTCGTAGATGCTTTTGAGCAGGTCAATCATGCCGGTGAGGGTCGAGTTCCCAATGGATTTGTCGAGACAGAAACCAGCGGACGCCGAGGAGGTCTCGCACTCCTCGCCAAGCGCGTCCGGCGACGGTGTATTTGGAGACGCCGTGGCGGCGGGGGCGGTGGTTGACGGGAACTTCGGTGATACTCAGGCCTGCGCCGCGGAGGATGGCGGGGATGAAGCGGTGGAGGGCGTTGAAGGGGATGAGGTATTTAACGTGTTCGCGGCGCATGGCTTTCAGGCTGCAGCCAGTGTCGCGAATGCCATCGCCAAGTACGGTGGAGCGGATGTTATTGGCAATGCGGGAGGCGGCGCGTTTGGTCCAGGTGTCGCGGCGGTTGGCTCGGTAGCCGCAGACGAGGTCGAAGTGGGCGAGGTGGGGCAGGAGGGCGGTGATGTCGGCGGGGTCGTTCTGGCCGTCGCCGTCCATCATGACGCAGATGTCGCCACGGGCGGCATGGAGGCCGTGGTAGAAGGCGGCGCTCTGACCGAGATTTCGTGGGAAGGAGAGATGGCGGACGTCGGGGAAGGCGGCGATGAGTTCGCCGGTGCGGTCGGTGCTGCCGTCGTTGACGGCGATGATTTCAGCACCGGGCTGGGCCGCGCGAATTTCGGCGAGGACTTCGGTGACGTTCTCTTCTTCGTTGAAAAAGGGGACGATGACGCTGAGGGACGGGACCGGTAGCGTCATGGAGCGGCGGATTCAGCGGAAGGTTCGGTGAGAGATGCGGGTTCGGTCGGGGGGAGCGGCGCGGGGGTTTCGCGGGGGCCGGGGCCGAGGTAGGTGCGGCAGAGAAAGACTCGGAAGGTATGGATGTCGCGTCCGCGGTGGCGGGCGATGCCGTCTTTGAGTAGATCGACCGAGTAAAATTCGTCGCGTACGACGCGCGGGGCGCGGTCGTTGGAGCCGCCGGTGATATAGAGGGCGGTGAGTCCGCCGTAACCGTCGGAGTAATCAGGCCAGAAGGAGAACTGGTTGTGGACTTTTTCGGAGCGGGGCAGATGGACGAAGGGCTGGCCGGGCAGGTAGAAGGAAAGCAGGGAGGCGCGGCCGTAGTTGTCGGCAATGAGGAATGCGGCGCCGTGTTCCTGTTGCAGGCGTTGGATTTGCGAGGCCAGGTCTGCGGAGCCGCGGACGCGGTTGAGTGGGTCTTTGCGAATTTCGAAGGGCAGGAGGTAGGTGTTGTGGAGAATGATGGTGGCGGCGGCGCCGAGGGCGAGGGCGGCCTGGCCCATGTGCCGCCACAATCGGGAGCCGTCCATCCACGGCTGCCACGCGGCGACGGCCATGACAATGCCGGTGATATATGCGGGAACGGTCCAGTTCGCCTCGCCGGCCTTGTTGAGGCTCAGGACCATGTAGAAGAGCATGAGAGGAAGGAACAGGCAGAGCAGGTAGAGGAAACGGGGGTCGGTGGTGCGCCGGGTCAGTGCCCAGAATGCGGCGAGGATGATGCCGACGAAAATGAGAGGGGAGATGACCAAGCCCTGCATGAGCAGGAATGAGAGCAGTTCGCCGGGCCGGATGTGGAACGCTTCACTTGCGCCGCTGCGGTAGAGGAGGTGTTCGATGGTGATCCAGTCGTTGCGCGAGTTCCAAATGATGACGGGCAGGAGGCAGAGGGCGGCGGTCACGAGCATGACCCAGAAGCCGCGCCGCAAAATCTGGATTCGGTGGAGCGGGACGAGCAACAGGAAGAGGAAAAAGCAGAGGAGCTGGACGGCGTTGGTGTATTTGGCGAGCATTCCCATGCCAACCAAAAATCCGGTGGCGCACCAAAGGATGGTGAGTTTGCGGGTGACCGCCCTCCAGAACACGAGGGCGGCGGCGGTCCAGAAGAAGACGCTGATGGGGTCGATGGTCATGAGTACGCTCCCGATCCCAAAGAGGGGAAGGCAGGCGGCGGTAGCGGTGGACCAGAATCCCACGCGGGCGTCGAAGAGCGCGCTTCCCAGGAGGAAGAGGCACCAACCGGTGCCGGCGGAGAGCAGGACCGAGAAAAGGCGGATGCCAAGAACGGTATCGCCGGCGAAATATGTGCCGAGCCAGATGGTCCATGCGACACCCGGGCCTTTGCTGAAGTAGGAGAGGTCGGGGTGCTTGGACCAGAGCCAGTAGTAGGCCTCGTCGCCCACCAGTTCGATGTTGTTGATGTAAACGAGGCGAAAGAGGGTGAGGGCGGCGATGAGCCAGAGGGCGGCGTTGCGGTAGGAGTGGATGTGCGGAGTCAGAAACCGCCACCAGAATGATGCGGGAGGGCCGTCAGGGGAAGATGTTTGGGTGTCGGGCATAAGTTTGCGGGAGCAGTCGCGGTGCTCCTTTCTGCCAGAGCCATACCGCTGCGCAACTGATTAAATGTGCATAGGCCAAGGCCACAAAAAAAGACACGATGATGTCGCTGGGATAATGGGCCGCGGTGTAGATGCGTGAGTAGGCAATCATGCATGCCCAAATCCACGACAAAGCCCCCCATGGAGGGAAGAAGCGGGTGATGAGGTAGGCGGCGGCGAAGTTGTTGCAGGCGTGGCCGGAGGTCATGGAGCGTCCGCGTTCCGGTGTGCGCGGTTTGGAGGTTTTGACTTTGTAATTCAAATAATCGATGCGACTGACGAGGCGGAGGTTCTCGACGGATTCGTGGGGGCGTGGGCGGTTGACCAGACGTTTGATGGACCAGTTGATGCCGGCGTCGCCGATGAGGAGGCATGCGATCATGAGGAACACCAGAGCGCGGCCGCGGAACCCTCCCCAGATCAGCAGGGCCAGCACACCCGCGCCGAGCACCCATTTCATGAGGCGAAAATCGGCAGCGAGGGTCAAGAACTGGTCGAAAAACGGGTTGGACCAGTCGGTGTTGATGCGACGGAGCCATTCGACATCGAGAGCATAGAGCCATTCCCACATGTGCAGATGCAATCAGGTATTCAGACGCGGGGCAAGTACCAGTTGGTACGGAGATCAGGACCGGGGATGAAATCGGGAGTGGATGTGGCGGAGGCGTTGGGAATCGACGTGAGTGTAGAGCTCGGTGGTGCCGATGCTGGCGTGGCCGAGGAGTTCTTGGATGATGCGCAGGTCGGCACCGTGGGTGAGCAGATGGGTGGCAAAAGAATGGCGCAGGAGGTGGGGATAGATATTTTTTTTGATACCGGACCGTCGCATGGCGTCCTTGACGATCCCCCAAACGCGCCGGGTGGTCATACTGCGTCCGAGACGGGAGAGGAAAATTTCGCCACCGGCGCGGGAGCCGGCCAGGAGTGGACGGCCCTCGGCGAGGTAGAGCCGCAGGGCGTCGCAGGCGCGGGAGCCGATGAGTACGAGGCGTTCTTTGTCACCTTTGCCGATGACACGTAGGGTTCCTTCCGCGAGGTCGAGATGTTCGACGCGGGCGGTTGCCAGTTCGGCAACGCGAATACCGGATGCGTAGAAGGTCTCGAGAATGGCGCGGTCACGGCGACCCAGCGGAGTGGGTTCCCAAGAGACAGCGAGGAGTGTTTCGATTTCTTCCTCGGTGAGGGTTTCGGGGATGTGGCGGATGAGTTTGGGGAGGTCGAGGCGGGAAGCGAGGTCCTCATGGATGATTTTCTCGCGTTTGAGAAATTTGAGGAAGTTGCGGAGGACGACGATTTCGAGTTTGAGAGTGGAGGCCGCAGGGGAGCGCCGACGTTGTTGTCCGGCGAGGTATTCTTGGATGTGGTCGGGGGTGAGTCCGGACCATGAACCTACGTGCGTGTCGGCCCAGCTGCGAAAACGTTCAAGGATGATGCGGTGGATGAGCTGGGTGTTGGGCGCGTGGTTGCGCTCCATGGCCAGGTGGGCCAGGCAGTCTTCGACAAGGCGGGCGTCGGTCACGATTCCGTGTATCCGGTGGCGGCCTGGGCGAGGGGATGTCCCGTGAGGAGTTCGCAGGCCTCCAGATACTTGGCGCGGGTCCGGGCGACAATGTCCGTGGGCAGCGACGGACCGGGGGGCTGACGGTTCCAGCCGGACAGGCCCAAAAGGTAGTCGCGGACAAATTGTTTATCGTAGCTGTTCTGGGAACGTCCTGGCTGGTAATCGGCGGCGGGCCAGAAACGGCTGCTGTCGGGGGTGAGTACCTCGTCGATCAGCAGCAGGCGTCCTTCGGCGTCGTGGCCGAATTCGAATTTGGTGTCGGCGATGAGAATGCCGCGGGATTCGGCGTAGGCACGGGCGTCGTGGTAGATGCGCAGGGAGAGTTCCTCCAACCGGCAATAAAGGTCGTCGCCGACAAGCAGTCGTCCTTCCGTTTCGGTGAGGGGTTCGTCGTGGCCGGCGTCGGCTTTGGTGCTGGGGGTGAAGATGGGGCGGGGGAGCCGGGAGGATTCGAGCAGACCGGGGGGTAGGGTGTGGCCCTGGACGGCACCGGTTTGTTTATAGTCGTTCCAAGCCGATCCGGCCAGATAACCACGCACGACGCATTCCATTTTCACGGGGGTGGCGGGGAGGCAGATGGTGGTGCGGCCGGCCCACTCCGGTGGAAGTCCGGCCGGCAGATCGAAGGAAAGCGCGTGGTGTTCCAATCCGATGGAACGGGAAAAGCGATCGAACCAGAATTGGGAGATGCGCGTGAGCACGGCACCCTTGTCGGGGATGGGGGTGGGCAGGATGACGTCGAAGGCGGAAACGCGATCACTGGCGACAAGCAGAAGCTTGTCGTTCCAGCGGTAAACCTCGCGGACCTTGCCGCGGTGGACGAGTTTGGGTTCGGGCATACCCATGAATTAAGCGGATTCCCGGTCCCCTGCAATCACGGGGTTGGGGAGGGGAGTTCCCGGTGCGGGAGCGATCCGGTAAATGTCGCGGTAATTCTGTGGGGGCAAGGCTTCGGCCTCCGCAGGGGTGGGTGAATATTAAGAGTGTCAAGAGGGCGAGGGCCGTGAATGATAGCGGCCAATGATAGAACAGCGACAGGTCAGCGGAAGTGCTGCGTGGCAGTTGGTTTTGTTCCTTGCGGTTCTTTCGCTGGTGCTCCCTGCGGTAACCACGTGGAGACAAGGTTTTCCAGAGCCGGTCATCCATGATGAATTTTCCTATCTCTTGGCAGGGCGGACGTATGCCGCCGGACGTCTGAGCAACCCTCCATTGCAGCCCGCGCGCAGTTTCGAGGCTCCACACGTATTGGTGGAGCCTTCCCACATGTCCAAATATCCGCCCGGTCCGGCTCTGTTTCTGGCACTGGGCATCTATCTGGGCCATCCGCTGGCCGGGGCATGGGTGGGCGGGGTCATGGCTACGCTGGCGTTGTATTGGTTTTTGAGCGGCTTTTTCACGCTCCAACCGAGCTTTCTTGCGGGCTTGTATT